>CAJOLC010000025.1 GCA_905235305.1 uncultured Bacteroidaceae bacterium
TGATTTCACAGATACTCAGCGTATCAATAAGATTGGGAATTTGTTAATGAGAATGAAACGAGACGGAACTATTAAGGTTGACGAAAAGCGTATGTGGCATCCTGTATAATTTACGCGAGATTAACGTGACTTTTACGTGGAATTTTATGTGAGGTTTTAAGCAGAGATTATAGGGAAGTCCTTTATTTAGGGCATTTTTGGCTTAGAAAATTTACGTGACTTTACGTGAACTTTACGTGAGATTTACGCGACTTGACTATATACGAAGAGCGAATAAAGTTACCTGAACATTTGGATATTTACCCGATGATGAGTCACGAAACAGGCGGTGGCTCAGGGTCGGGTGCTCTTTTAGGCAATTTATAGCAGAACATTGAATTGAGAACGGTTGCCTATATCGTAACCTCGATTTTTCTCAATCCTCTGCATCGCCTTTATACAAAGAAATCCTGCCAATTCTTCCAAAGTTACGGAAAAACTTCAATCGGCCATCACTCTTCTCTCATCTTTTTTTCGTACTTTTGCATATTGGAATCAACAAAGACATCAGATATGCGACATCTTTCATTTATCTTAATGGCGTTTTTCGCCGTGAGTGAAGCACTCGCCCAGGCACCTGTCAGGACGACCCTGACGAGCGGCACCGGCCGCGGCGACATAGAAAGTCCGGACATGATCTGCGACGGACGGCTCTCCACAAAATGGTGCATCGACGAGCCCGGCCAGATGCCCTACTCCATCACCCTCGATGCCGGCGAGCAGGTGCCCGCCTCCGAATACCTGTTCGCCACGGGAGACGACACGCACGACTACCCCGACCGCAACCCCGTATCGTGGCGGGTGAGCGGAAGCAACGACCGGCAGACGTGGACGACCCTCGATGAACAAAGGTACAACCGACGCCTGGGCGACGAGAACGAGCAGGAGTATCGCTTCCGGATGGCAGCCACGGGCAGCTACCGATACTATCGCTTCGAGTTCCTCAGGATGGCAGGTGGCACCAGGCTCCAGCTCAGCGAAGTCAGACTCTTCAGATAAACAAGTACGCCCGGCAGCCTGCCAAACCCCATCCCTCTGCCTTCGGCACTCCACGCGGCTCGCCTCTCGACTCAACCCAACAGGATGGGTTCGTTGAATATTCATGATGCTGCAATTGCAGGTTCATGATGCTGCAATTGAATATTCATGATGCTGCAACGAGGTTAACTGCATTAATCTGGAAAAAGATTTGGCAGAGTCGAGTTTTCTTACTACCTTTGTGCTACAATTCAAAAGTAATGAAACCATGGCTATACAATTTTCAATCGCAAAACGAGGACTGCTGCCTCACGAGAAAGAACAGCAGGAAGTGAACGGACAGACCAACCTGAAGGACCTGCGGCCTCAGTTGGAATGCAGGGAAACGGTGGATGTAGTGGAGTTCCAGAGCAGCAACATGCGTCTGCCCTCCATCATGCCGAAGGGCGAGTTGCTGGCTGCCATGAGCACCGTACAACATGTCTTGCTCCACGAACTTGCCAAGGGCAACGCCGTCTCGCTGCCCGGAATAGGCACATTCCGACTGAACCTGAAGGGAGACATCGAGGTGAAGAACGGCAACTTCCACGGCAAAGATGTTCGCGTAGGCGGCCTCAACTTCCGCCCCGACCGCGAGCTGATGAAGGAGATATCTGCCTTCGAGGTGGACCAGGTGCCGTTCGGCAACGAGTTCCAGGCAGACAGCTCGTCCCTCGCAGAACGCATCCTCGGGCTCTTCAGCCAGCAAAACACCATCACGCACAAGGATGTATCCGTCGCTCTCGGACAGACCCTGACCCGAAGCCGCATCACGTCCCTGCTCGAGCATCTCGTTGAAGAAGGCCGACTCATACGCGAAGGCAAAGGGGCACAGACGCGGTATCGGCTTAAGAATTAAGGATGACGGACGGAAAATGAAGAATAAAAAACCGCCACAAACCCTGTTGCGGCAGCACATTCTTAATTCTTCATTCCTCATTCCTCATCTCCAAGAATAGGGATTTTCCCCTGAACAATTCGCATTTCCCCTTGGCTATGACATGAACATGCCATACCTTTGCATCAGACAGACAACTAAAAAAACACAAATATGAAACACTTCATGATACACGGCGACAGCAAGGCAAAGACCTTTTGCATCGCATCTCTCATCTTCGTGGCAGCAGTCCTTTCGTTCTCTTCCTGCATAGACCTCGATGACACCAACAAGTCCATTGTGCTCTCAGGCGAGTGGAGAGGAGACTTCGGCATGTTCTATGACTACAAAGACAACTACGGAAGGATCTATACCTTCGAATCCTACGACACCTACCTCACCTTTACTCCAGCCTATTCCTATGCACGCTATGGCAGAGGAACACAGGTGGACTACTACGCACAAGGGCCTTATGAATTCCAATACTACAAGTTCAGTTGGGAAATAAATAACGGGGCAATCTTCCTCACCTATGATTACGACTCGCAACTCAACACGCTAATCACCAAATATAGCATAACTAACGACTACTTCTCGGGCACCTTCTCCGAAACCGGAACAACGTTCCGCATGAGAAAACTGGTAGATTACTACAACTGGGCACCGTATGTGAACAACTATGGCTACTGGTATCGCGACGGCTGGGACTACGATTATCCATACTACGCTCCTGCAACCCGCAGCGAAGACAACGCGCCTGCCGACACCACGGCAACAGCAGGCGAGGTCCTCAGAAGAGGCAGAAGATGAACTGGAGTACTGAAATCTTACACTACGCTTTAGTGACTGTTGATTAACTCCCCTGGCATCTATGAAGAAACTTCTACGCTTTGTCGCCATTGCACTCGTCCTTGCCACCATCGGCGGATGTGTCTACCTGAACAGCTTGATGCCCATCATCACGGGCTACGCCGCTAAGAATCTGGCCTCGGCAGTGTTCGTGTCGGGGCGAGAGGCAAGTGAGGTCGAGGCTCTCGACCTGAATTTCTCCATCATCCGATACACAAGAAACACGGTAGACTATGAGAAGAAGACCGTCACAAGCCGCCTGCTCTGGGGCAAATCCACAGCCGCCTACCGCGAAGGACGCGGCGTGACATTGCTGCGAGGCACGGATGGCGACCCATCGGACGAGCTGTACTTCCCCAAAAGCCTACTTGAAGAGATGCAGGCTCAGCAGGATTCCATGCCAAAGGCACTGCTGCCCGTGGGCGACTCAGCCACGCTGGAAAGGCTTACGCCCATTGCAAAGGCATTCGTCCAAGAACGTTCCTACGGCGGACATCCCTTTGCTTTCGTGGTCCTGAAGGAGGGGAAAGTGGTGGCCGAAAGCTACGACGAAGGCATAGGTCCCGACACGAAACTGCTCAGCTGGAGTATGGCGAAGAGCTTCACAAATGCCCTCGTCGGCATCATGACAAGGGATGGTCTTGTCAGCATCCACACTCCGATGGACATCCCAGAATGGCAAGGCGACGGACGCAAAAGCATCACCCTGCATGACCTCATGCAGATGCAAAGCGGACTAAAGTGGGACGAAGACTACGGAGCCCGCTCTGATGTCAACGTCATGCTCCATTGCGAACGCGACATGGGACGCTTCGCCCTCTCGAAACCACTTGAGTTCGAGCCCGGCAGCCACTGGCAATACTCCAGCGGCAGCACTAACATCGTCATGCGCTACCTGCGTAGCCGCTTCCCTTCCAACGATGATTTCCTTCACTACATGCATACCCAGCTCTTTCTTCCGCTTGGTATCTATGACGAAGTATTCGAGGAGGACATGAGCGGCACACCTTTGGGATCGTCGTATCTCTACGTCACAGCCATGGACTACGCACGCTTCGGACAGATGTATCTCGACGATGGATGCGTCCACGGAACGAGAGTCTTGCCCGAAGGATGGGTAGATTATACGCACACGCCCGCTGCCAACAGTGGCGACGAATACGGCGCTTACTTCTGGCTCAACCTTTGTGGAGAGTTTCCCGATGCGCCGATGGATATGTTCTACTGCGCCGGCCACGACGGACAGAACATTTTCATCCTGCCGTCGCAGCAGCTCGTGATTGTCATCCTCGGCTATTCTCCCAAGCCAGCAGGTGTCATTGACTTCAATACTCTCCTCAGAGACATCATCGGCCAAACGCAGGGCTGAGAGCCTCACCCCTGCGCTCTTCTGAAGGAGAGGGAGTCAACCTTTCACCTCTTAACCTTTTAATCTTTTTATGCCACCTTGTTCAACTTCTTGATAACTGAGAAGATGAAGAGCGCTGCAAGCAGGCAGATGCCCATCAAGGTTGCCCATACAATCCACAACGGCATGTCCCACATGTGACCAGGGATGCTGACGAGCTTGTTGCCGAGAGCCGTTGCTACGAACCATCCGCCCATCATCATGCCCTTATACTTCGGAGGTGCGACCTTCGTAACGAACGAGATGCCGATGGGTGAAAGCAGCAGCTCGGCAAAGGTCAGTATGAGATAAGTGCTGACAAGCAGGTTAGGAGTCACGTCGGCAACGTGGTTGGGGTGGTCGGTTGCAGGCAGACCGAAGCTGCTGACCGTCATCAAGAGATACGCACAGGCAGCAACCAACATACCGAGACCAATCTTCACCGGTGCCTTTGGCTCTTTGCCTTTCCTTCCTAACCAACCAAACAAGGCAATGCTGACAGGCGTCAAAGCCACAACAAAGCAGGGGTTGAACTGCTGGAAGATAGGTGCATCGACGGTGACAACGTCACCAGACGTCTGCACATAATTGTATCCGAGAATGGCAGCAGGACAGATGATGAGCAAGGCATTTATAACTTTCGACTTTGAACTGCCGCCGCTAATCAGTCCGCAGACACCATAGACGATGAGGATGCACCATATAAGGTTCACCACATTGAACTCCATACCTGTGACGCCTATTGCAGAGCGTGCCGTAAACTCATCTGCAAACCATGTCAAGGTCAAGCCGTTTTGATGGAACGCCATCCAGAAGAAGATGACGACGGCAAACACAAGGCAGAGGCAAACAATGCGCTCTTTCGTCTCGGCAGGCGACATTTCCTCGACCTTCTCCTCAGCCTTGGCAGCCTTGTCCTTCTTGATAGTGAGTACCTGCTTATAGGTGTTCCTTCCCAAGAAATATATAAGGATAGAGGCAATAACCGACACGCAAGCGACGGCAAAAGCAAAGTGATAGCTGTCGGCCTTGCTATAGCCGAGGGATGTCTGCGCCCAGTCCATAATCTTGATAGCAGCTGTCGGAGCAAACAAGGCACCGACATTGATGGCCATATAGAAGAGTGAGAAGCCTGAATCACGCTTGTCGGCAAACTCGGGAGCATTGTAGAGGTCGCCCACCATGACCTGAAGGTTGCCCTTGAAGAGGCCGGTGCCGAGGCTGACGAGCAACAGGGCTGCGCCCATAGCGGCGATAGCAACTGTGCCTCCACCAAGGCGAACTGAGAGCAAGAGATAGCCCAGGAACATAATCAGGATGCCGATGACGACCATCTTACTATAGCCCCAACGGTCAGCGGCCATGCCTCCGATAAGGGGAAGGAAGTAGACGGCAGTCAGGAACCATGTGTAAATCTCGCTCGCAGTACCTGCAGCAAAGCCGAAATTCTCACCAAGGAAAAGTGCAAAGACAGCGAGCATCGTGTAGTAGCCGAAGCGTTCGCCGGTGTTGGCAAGGGCAAGTGTCCACAAGCCTTTTGGTTGACCTTCAAACATAATTTAGTTGATTTAAGTTAATAATTTGCCGACAAAGATACGAAAAAATGAAGAATGACGAGTGATGAATGAAGAATTATTTCTACTTTTGCAGCTCAAAAAGAACAGAAATGAAAGGATTGACACCAAGAATCGTTAGCTGTCTCAGGAGTTACAACCGTGAGACGTTTATGAAAGACCTCATGGCCGGCATCATCGTCGGCATTGTTGCCTTGCCCTTGGCTATAGCGTTTGGCATCGCAAGCGGCGTAACTCCGGAGAAAGGCATCGTGACTGCCATCGTAGCAGGATTCATCATCTCGCTGCTCGGCGGCACTAAAGTTCAGATAGGCGGCCCGACGGGTGCCTTCATTGTTATCATCTATGGCATCGTCAACAATCCTGAATATGGGCTGCAGGGCTTGCTCATCGCCACCATTCTGGCAGGCGTGATACTCATCGCCCTTGGTGCCTTCCGCCTGGGAGTCGTCATAAAGTTCATTCCTTATCCTATAATAATAGGCTTCACGGCTGGTATCGCGCTGACCATCTTCACGACGCAGATCAGCGATGTCCTCGGCTTGACGCAGACAGCCGTGAGTGCCTCGGGCGAAGTCATCCGCATTCCGTTGAAGACGCCGGGCGACTTCGTCGGCAAATGGATATGCTACGCCAAGAACATCGGCACGTTCAATCTGTGGAACTTTCTGGTCTCCATCGGTTCCCTCCTCGTCATCATCTTCTCTCCGAAAGTGTTGAAGAAGGTGCCGGGACTGAACAAGATACCCGGTTCCCTGTGGGGCATCCTGCTCGGCACCGTGGCTGTGCTCATCCTGAAACAGCAGGGCATTGCCGGCATCGACACCATCGGCGACCGCTTCCACATCCAATCCCAACTGCCGGACATGGTCGTGCCGAAGATAACCTTTGAACTTATCCAGCAACTCATGCCGGTTGCCTTCACGATAGCCATCCTCGGAGCCATCGAAAGCCTGCTTTCCGCGACCGTGGCCGACGGCGTTATCAGCGACAAGCACGACTCGAACATGGAACTCATCGCACAAGGCGTGGCCAACATGGTGACGCCGCTCTTCGGAGGCATACCCGCCACGGGAGCCATCGCCCGCACTATGACGAACATCAACAACGGCGGCCGCACACCCGTGGCAGGCATCATCCATGCCATCGTCCTGCTGCTCATCCTGCTGATTCTCATGCCCTATGCCGAATACATTCCCATGGCATCGCTGGCAGCCGTGCTTCTCGTCGTGAGCTACAACATGAGCGGCTGGCGCGCCATCCGCGGACTTCTGAAGAACCCGAAGAGCGACGTCATCGTGCTCTGCGTGACCTTCTTCCTGACGGTCGTCTTCGACCTCACCATCGCCATTGAGGTCGGACTCGTCCTTGCCTGCGCCCTCTTCATGAAGCGCATCATGGAGACGACCGAAATCTCTGTCATCAAGGACGAAATCGACTTGAGCGATGCCACGGACATGGCTGTGGGCGACGAGCACTTGACGATTCCCGATGGCTGTGCCGTCTATGAGATCAACGGCCCGTATTTCTTCGGCATCGCCAACAAGTTTGATGACCTCATGGCAAACATCGGGCATGAGAAACCCCGCGTTCGCATCATCCGCATGAGGAAGGTGCCATTCATCGACTCAACCGGCATTCATAACCTGCAGACGCTAATCAACATGAACCACGAGGAGGGCATACATGTCATCCTCTCGGGCGTGAATCCCAAGGTCCACAGCCAGCTCGAGAAGGCCCGCTTCTACGACCTCATGGACAGCGACCACATTTGTCCGCACATCGACGTAGCCCTCGCAAAGGCTCGCGAATTCCTTGGAAAGTAGTCGCACGGCACAGGACTTCTGGTGCAAGCAGCAGAGGCCTCCGTCACGGCCTCTGCACCCGGTCCCGACAACGTCCGCAGGCCTTTGCCCTACCCTGCCGGCAACCCTGCTTATAAGTTTCATCCTCGTTAATAACCCGCGCGTTCATAGGTGCCAGGCCGACATTTATAAACGAAAGGGGCTTGCTGTCCCTACGGACAGAGCGACGCGTCCCTATTGGCAGAACGACACGTCCCGATGAACAGAACGACACGTCCCGATGAACAGAGCGACACGTCCCTATGGGCAGAGCGACACGTCCCTGTGGGCAGAGCGACACGTCCCTGTGGGCAGAGCGACTGTAGGATTAAAAAACGTCACATGTGAAATCCGTCAACTTCTCGCGTCCCGTCGAACAACTCCTCAGATACAAAAAAAACAGCGTCAGTACATTGTCTGACGCTGCTCTGCATTGTGGTGTCACCAGGAATCGAACCGGGGACACAAGGATTTTCAGTCCTTTGCTCTACCAACTGAGCTATGACACCGTTTTCTCAAATGCGAGTGCAAAGGTATACCAAAAATCCGAACTATGCAAACATTTCCATAAAAAAAAGGATGAAAAAGCATTTTTTCTTTCTTTTAGTCGCTTTTTTCAACTTTCAACTTTCAACTTTCAATTAAAAGTTGTACCTTTGCATCGGTTTTCCAGAACCACTCGGAAAGTAGCGCAGTTGGTAGCGTACCACGTTCGGGACGTGGGGGTCGGGAGTTCGAGTCTCCTCTTTCCGACTCTTTCAATAAAGTTATTATTATAAACTGCCCCTTCCCCGCTTTCCTTCTTGGAAAGTGCCTATGATGCAGATGGAAACAAAGCTAAACAAAACCTGCGGACATGAGGCACTCCCCAAAAAGGGGAGCAAGGAAGGGGCAGTCTGGTTTGCCATGCGCGTCACATATCGACGCGAGATGAAGGTCAAGGCCGAGATGGATACACTGGGAGTGCCGGCTTTTGTGCCAATGCGACGTATCCTGAAACGAGGAATCCGTCTGGCGAACACGCTGGAACCGGCCATCCACAACCTCATCTTCATTCATCTGGAAGAGGAAAAGATGCAAGCCTTGAAGAAATCCCGCCCCGAACTGCAGTACATGATGCGACAGATGAATGGTAAGATGGAGAAAATCATCGTGCCTCAGCGGCAGATGGACGACTTCATGAAGGTCTGCACCACAAGCCCCGACTTCGTGGAGATCATGTTGCCCGAGCAGGTTCGGTTCAGGCCCGGGCAGGAAGTAATTGTGGTCAGCGGACCTCTGCAAGGCATTCGAGGATACTTTCAGCGCATAGAAGGTCATCGTGCAAGACGCCTCATCGTCACGATTCCCGGAGCATGTTATGCCACAGTCGAAGTCAGGGCAGAAGATGTGACACCTGTTTAGTCCCTCCCCACAATCGAGGTACATTCGTGCCTCAACCCTTTGCTTCCATTAAGATAAGCCTTTGCCACGCCAAAACGCAGGTAAAGGTCGAGACGGACAGGGATGTGGTTGTCGTCGTCAGTAACATAGAAAGTGATGATTTCCTTTTCTTTGCCCTTGGGATACTCCACGAATGAGAAAACCAGACAACGATAGGTAATGCCCGTCGACTTCATCTTGAAATCTTCACGGCCACGAAATATAAGGTTAATATCCTCCACTTTATGTCCGTCGACCATCGGCATCTTCATCTTGTCTCCTTTGCTGAAATTGTCTGTCTTGAAAGAACGGGCACGAAGCAACAGGCTCATCATATCGTAGATGCACTGAGAGTTGTCGTAGGTCTTTTCAGTTACTACGCCGTCACGATTCTGGTAACGTTGGCGGAGATGAGGCTTTCCGCCAGGATAAGAATACCAGACCTCGTCCACATAATAGCGTCCACCTTCGTTGGCTCCCTTCTTGTAGTAGCGCGGCGACAAGTCCTCAGTAACGACACCCTGTATCGTGTCGCGCATCAGGAAGAAACGATCCAGGCGAGGACTGGTGCGTGTAATGAGATAGGCCTTATAGCCGGGCTTGCCTTCCCACCGTGTCTGAGAGATATTCATCGTGGCTGAACCGGCACTGACCCACACAAACTTCCAGTTGAAGAAAAGATCGTAGGTCAGTTCTTCGCCATCTTTAAATGCAGTGTTTTCAGACGGACACTGGGCGGAAACACGTGCCGCAAAGGAAAAGACAGCGAGCAGGATGATTATATGTCGTTTGGCGTTCATTTCCGTTTCTCTTGTTGTTTCTTCTGTTCACGCTCTTTGTTACGGTCCTTCACAGTTTTCTGCTTATCAGCTTTCTGCTTGGTGAGCTCCTTTGGCTTCTGCGACATCCGAGGTATCTCAAGTGGTGCCCAGTCCTGTTCCACATCCCACTTTGCCTTAACCTGAATAGGTTTCGGGAAATAGAACACTTGCTCGGGCTGCAATCCATTGTCGTATTCGCCGGTATCCCAATTGCCATTTCTGTTGCTGTCGAGAAAACAACGCAAATAATACTCAGCAGGCTTCAGGAAGAAGAAGTCAGCCCGTCCTTTTTCATCAGTCGGAAGCGTTGCCACGCATTTATCAGTCTTGCCCATCAACTGGACAATGACCTGACCTGTATCCGGCATTATTACATGCACGAAGAGTGAACCATATTGATCTTCACTACTAACCGAGAACTCATTCTTGATTGCCTTGCATGGGTCTCCCATGATGCCAACAATTGCAGCACTATCAATAGAGAAACGATACTGATGCTTCTGCTCCCACTCAGCATAAAGCGTATAGGACTTTATGTCACGGTCCGGAAGAAAGAGGAAAGGCTCGGGAATCCATAATGAATCCTGCTTAACATACAGATGCATTCGAGTCGTATCGACCCTCGCAATAGGTTGTTTGGAAACATAACGGACATTCTGATTGGGATCGAGACTGCCAGAGGGCTTTACCGAAAGGTCCAAGAAAGTCTTTTCATAAGGGTTCTCCTCAGGAGCTAACGGTTCCTTAGCCTTCTTCAAAAGTTTCTCACGTTGTTTCCGCCACTCTTGTACCTTTTTTTGCTTCTCCTTCGAAATCTTCTCCCAAGTTAGCTTCGGCGCCAACTCCATCAATTCTGTATACGGTTGTAAGACACCTAAAGAATCGGTTTCAAGGAATGACAATTCAAACTTCATTGTATCCTCTCGATGTGTAAAGGCCGTATCAGTAATCCAATAGGTTATGGTATCGTTATTCAAAGAAGCATCCGCCACAAGGCATTTCTCGTCGAAATTGATGCCTTTAATGACTGGCAGTGAATCGGCAGGAGCCGTGAAGAATAATTTGATGACATCAGGATCGGGACGTTCAGCCTTGAGCAGATGCTGATCTTGACCAGCCTCCAAGAAAGCGTTGAGCACCAAATTATCTGGATAGTAGTGAACATAAGGAACGACACGAATGGAATCATAATGTGTCGAGTCTCGCCATATCGTATCCATACGCACATCCCACTTGCTTGAAGTCGTGAAGGTATCCTGAAGAAAAGCTATTCGCTCGCTCTTCTGAGAAAAGAGGAAGTCACCATCCTTATCTTCCAAAGCAAACGCACAATACTTTCCCTGCTTGATTCCTTTGATGCAGAACCAGCCAGAACTATTAGTCCTTGAGACACGGCTGAAAGGCTTATTCCTGAGAATAGAATCGTTGAAGACGGAATCAACAGGATAAAGGCCAACAAATATTCCCTTCACAGGTTCCAGGTCAGCAGCATTGAGAACTACACCTGATACTTCCATCGTATCGATTTCCTCGCCTGTGCTGAAACTGTAAGTGTAATAGCCCATTGGATTACCCTCGTTATTGTCAACGATGGCATCACTGAAGTCGATGGTGTACGTAGTGTTAGCCTGCAAAGAATCATAGAGTCTAATCTTCACACTCTTACCGTCGGCACGGATATTGGCAGGCTCAATCTGAGGAGGCGATACAATGACCTTCTCGTTGGCATTCATCAACTTGATGTATTCATCGAAACGAATACGTATTTTTTTTTCGTTTATACCAACGGAACGATCTGTAGGATATGACGCAACTACCTTCGGCGGTATCTCATCATAGATGCCGCCATCGGGAGAGCCGATGCTTGCGCAAGCTGCCATAAGCAGCAGAGCCATACCTGCAAATACGTGCTTCGTCTTCACTGTGAACTATGAACTGTGAATTATAGACTCATTCGTTAAGTGACAACACTTGCTCTATGATGTCACGATTGTTGCAAAGGCGAGGCACTTTATGTTGTCCGCCTAGTTTATCTTTCTGCTTGAGCCAGTCATTGAAGAGACCAGGCCTACCCTTGATGAGTTCGAGCCTTTGAAGGGTGATGTCCTTGTATCGTTTTGCCTCATAGTCGGAGTTTATCTGTTGGAGGCTCTCATCGAGAATTCGGACGAAATCTTCTATATTATCAGGTTCTCTGCTAAATTCCACGACCCATTGATGGCGACACTTGCCGTCAGCATCCATGAAGACCGGTGCCGCTGTATATTCCAGCACCTCAGCTCCTGTCCTTCGGCACGCTTCTGCCAATCCTTTTTCTGCATTATCGACAATCAGTTCCTCGCCAAATGCATTGATAAAGGATTTCGTACGGCCAGTAATGATGAACTTATATGGGTCTCGACTGGTAAAACAAATCATGTCGCCGATGATGTAACGCCAAAGTCCGCTTGAAGTCGAAATAACCATTGCGTAGTTGCATCCTGTCTCTACTCCCCAAAGAGGCACGACAGTAGGTTCTTTCTTATCGAACTCATCCATAGGGATAAACTCGTAGAAGACGCCATAATCAATCATCAAGCTCATTGCCACATCCGTTGGGTCATCCTGCAAACCGAAGAAACCTTCCGATGCATTGTAGCTCTCCATATAGTGCATACCAGGAGAGGTAATAAGGCGCTCGTATTGTCCACGATAAGGCGAGAATGCAACACCGCCATGGAAGAAGACTTCGAGATTCGGCCAAACCTCATTGAGGTATTGCTTACCGCTGAGCTCCATCACTCTATTGAGGACGGAAAGCATCCAAGAGGGAACGCCGCTCAGATTAGTGACATTCTGCTTCATGGCTTCCTGGGCAATACGATCACGCTTCACCTCAAAGTCGCTGAGCAATGCAGTCGCTTTCTTGGGCACACGAACGAGATTGACTAATGGATTGATGTTCTCAATAAGGATGGCACTAAGATCTCCAACAAGGCTACCCTGCAAGTTATAGTTCGGGGCATGACTTCCACCAAGGATAAGGGCTTTGCCATCAAAGATTCGACTCTTCGGATTATTGCGCAAATACCAGACCACAGCATCGGTGCCACCTGCATAATGTGTATCATGCAAGCCATCATTGCTGACAGGAATAAACTTGCTCTTGTCGTTCGTCGTACCGCTCGACTTGGCATACCACCTCACTCTTCCAGGCCAAAGCACATCCTTCTCGCCATGCCTCATACGGTCTATGTAGCCTTTCAGTTCTTCATAAGTATTAAGAGGTGTTTGAAGGGCAAAGTCATCATAGCTGAGATTCTTGTCGAAGCCATGTGCCTTCCCCCATTCCGTATCGGCAGCTTTGCCAAGCAAACGCTTGAGGACGCCTCGCTGTAAAGCCTCAGCCTCTGTCTTATAAAGGTCAAGCTTACAGAGGCGATGTGAGAATATGGGACGTATGATATTAGTCAGCGACATGTTTACTATTTATTATTTCATCGTGCAGTTTTCGGTCATGCTTGAGACGATGCAGAGCATTCCGACTTGCTTTCTGATGGCTTTCCTTTTTCGAATAACCTTTTCCGCGAGCGCATTCGTAACCGTTAATAACAACCTTTGTGTTGAAAAGCGGCGAACCGTCTTCAGTCTTTGTTTCGTCAAGCAGGATATACTCCAGGGAGACTTTCTGCTTCTGGCACCACTCCAGCAGCTTGCTCTTGAAGTTCACCTCCTGATAAGCAAGTTTGTCAATGTCTATGAAGCGATGTATTATCTTCTTGCGAATGAATGTCTTGCAATGGCCATAGCCTCTGTCAAGATAGATGGCACCTATGATAGCCTCAAAAGCGTTGCCGGCAAGGTAGCTGTTATGTGTCTGATTATGTTCGTTACGGCGAATGAGCTTGTCGAGACCTATTTCCGTTGCCAGTCTGCCGAGCGATTCCCGTTGTACAATCTTACTTCTGGTATTGGTGAGGAAGCCTTCTCGCTTCTTTGGGAAGTGGTGAAAGACAATCTCGCCGACGACTGCATCAAGCACAGCGTCGCCAAGGAACTCGAGGCGCTCGTTGTTGAGAGGAATGCCACTCTTGGCATGGGCAAGCATGGACTTGTGCATCAGGGCTTCTTGATAGAGGCTTATCTTGTGGGGATAGAAGCCCAGCATATCACGAAAAGCGCGACAAAGTTCCCTGTCCTTGCGGAAGGGCAACTTTATCGCGTCTATCAGGTTTTCGGCTGACACGGCCTTATCCTGCGTATTTCTTAAAGATAACGCAGGCATTATGACCTCCGAAGCCAAAGGTGTTGCTCAGGGCAGCCCTTACGGTGCGTTTCTGTGCCTGGCCGAAGGTGAAGTTCAACTTATAGTCAATCTCGGGGTCTTCGTCGCCTTCCTCATGGTTAATTGTTGGCGGAACGATGTCCTCCTTGACTGCCATCACGCTTGCCATTGCCTCGATTGCTCCAGCTGCGCCAAGCAGGTGACCTGTCATCGATTTTGTGCTGCTAATGTTGAGCTCGTAGGCATGCTGGCCAAAGACAGCAAGGATAGCTTTGCACTCGCTGATGTCGCCGACAGGAGTTGATGTGCCATGCACATTGATATAGTCAATATCGGCAGGCTTCATGCCAGCATCTTCGAGGGCATTCTCCATGACGAGCTTTGCGCCGAGGCCTTCCGGGTGCGATGCTGTGATGTGGTGTGCATCAGCACTCATGCCAGCACCAGCCATCTCGGCATATATCTTGGCGCCGCGGGCCTTTGCATGTTCCAACTCTTCAAGCACAAGAACGGCACTGCCTTCTGCCATCACGAAGCCATCGCGACTTGCGCTGAATGGGCGACTTGCCTTTTGAGGTTCGTCGTTGCGTGTGCTCAAGGCATGCATTGCTGTGAAACCGCCGACTCCTGCAGCCGTAATTGCCGCCTCGGAACCGCCGCTTACGATGACATCTGCCTTACCCAAACGGATGAGGTTAAATGCATCGGCAAGTGCGTTCGTCGAAGAAGCACAAGCGCTCGAAGTGATGTAGTTGGGGCCATGGAAGCCGTACTTGATGCTGATATGACCAGCACAGATGTCGGCTATCATCTTAGGCACAAAGAAAGGATTGTACTTAGGACCTATGGTGTCGGCTGTCTTGGCATAAGCCGTCACTTCTTCCTCGTAGGTTTTCATGCCGCCAATGCCGACTCCGAAGATAACGCCAACACGGTTCTTGTCGACCTTCTCTAAGTCCATGGCACTATCTTCCACAGCCATAACAGCGGCAGAGAACGCATATTGACAATAGGGGTCCATCTTGCGGGCCTCTTTCCTGTCAATGAATTGTTCCGGATTGAAGTCCTTTACTTCACAAGCGAACTGCGTCTTGAACTTTGATGGGTCGAAATGTGTGATAGGAGCAGCTCCGCTCACGCCATTAAGCATACTCTGCCATGTCTCAGCCGCAGTATTGCCTAGTGGAGTGACGGCACCTATACCTGTCACTACAACTCTTTTCAATTCCATGTAATTATTAATAGGGTTAAGGATTACGGATTAAAGATTAAAGCTACATATTCTGCCATAGAAAGACAGAATCGAGCTTTAATCCTGAACCTTTATTCTTTAATCCTGAATTACTTGTTTGCTTCGATGAATGCAATAGCATCGGCAACGGTAGAGATCTTCTCTGCCTTGTCGTCGGGAATAGTAATCTCGAATGCCTTCTCGAACTCCATAATCAGTTCTACGGTGTCCAGAGAGTCAGCACCAAGGTCGTTTGTGAATGATGCTTCGGGAGTAACGTCTGCTTCATCAACACCCAACTTGTCAACGATAATCTCTTTTACTTTTGCTTCAATTTCTGACATAACTTTGCTTATTAACAATTTAACATTCTTCTTTTTTCTGTTTTTCTCTCGTTTCCCGACATATTTGATGCGGGAATGCTTCTTTTATATTTGGCGGTGCAAAGTAAAGACATTTTGCGCAATTATGCAACATTTAGAGTCAAAAACATACTGAAATCTGCACATTTTAACTTTTATTGTGCACAAATGAGGCTTATGAACAATGACAAGAGACGCTTTTCTACATCTTATACACATTATATAATATTAATGGAAGATACACTTTGCGGGAGGGAAATAGGCATGGAAGGAGACAGACGCCATATAGGTGGTCGGCAAAGCCATCGTGCCATGATTCTTCTCAAGGACATTCCCTTCGACTCATTCAATAGTTTTCGATTTGCGGATTGGAATTTTGAATTTATTAATTTTGTACTTTGAATTAATCTTCGTACCTTTGCCCTCACCATGTCACAATATGCCGACGTCATACTTCCTTTGCCTTTGCAAGGTGCCTTTACTTACGCTATGCCGCCAGAGATGGCTGCTCAAACGCAAGTAGGTTGCAGAGTTATTGTGCCGTTCGGAAGCAGGAAGTTCTACACGGCCATTGTTGTTCGCCTTCATGACGAAGCGCCTCCCTACCCCACCAAGCCTGTTTCAGAAGTGCTCGATACTGCCCCTATCATCCTGCCCGAGCAATTTCGTTTGTGGAAATGGCTCGCAGACTACTATCTCTGTACGCTTGGCGATGTCTTCAAAGCCGCATTGCCTTCGGGACTTAAACTGGAAAGTGAGAGCACGATAATACTGAACGAGGACTGGCAAGCCGAGTTGCCCTTGTCGCCGGAGAAAGTATGGAAAGAACTCTGCAAAAAGCCGGAACAAACCCTGCTGAGTTTGCAAAAGGCATCGGGAGTGAGAGGCATCCTACAAGCCGTGAAGGGCCTGCTCGATAAGGGAGTCGTGAGGATGAAGGAGGAAATCCGCCGCACATACAAAGCCAAGACGGTGGCACATGTTCGTCTGGCTGAAGCATACCACGACGAGAGTCGGCTGCACGAAGCACTCGACAGCCTGCACCGTTCCCCGCGGCAAGAGGCTCTGCTGAACACTTTCCTGGCCTTGACATTGCCCCAAGGCAGAAGCCCGGAAGGCCTTGAGAAGCAAAGACTGCTGCATGAATCGGACTGCTCGGATGCCATCCTGCGCGAACTCTGCCAGAAGGGTATCCTCGAGACCTATGCCAAACCCGTAGAACGAACAAGGGCTTTGACCCAAGGGGAAGGCAGGGAGGGGACTCCTTTGCCTCTGACTCATGTTCAGCAGGAGGCAATGCGGAGCATCGTCGAGCAATGGAAGTCGCACAATGTCTGCCTGCTTCATGGCGTGACAAGCAGCGGCAAGACTGAAATCTACATTCAGCTCATACAGAAGACCATCGCAGAGGGGAAACAGGTACTGTTCATGCTTCCTGAGATCGTACTGACGGCTCAGCTGACGGACAGGCTTCGGCGTGTCTTCGGTCCACGGATGGGTGTCTATCATTCGCGCTATCCCGACAACGAAAGAGTAGAGCTTTACCGAAAGATGCTCAGCAGTGAGCCTTACGATCTCGTGGTTGGAGTGCGGAGCAGCCTCTTCCTTCCTTTCAAGAATCTTGGCCTGCTTATCATCGACGAGGAGCATGAAACGTCTTTCAAACAACAGGAGCCTGCCCCTCGCTACCATGCCCGCAACGCTGCCCTTGTGCTTGCGAAACAGACTGGAGCAAAGGCCTTGCTGGGTTCTGCCACGCCAAGTCTGGAATCGTACCACAATGCTCTGACCGGGAAATATGGCCTTGTCACCCTGAAGACGCGCTTTGCCGGACTGAGTCTGCCCGATATTGAGGTCGTCGACGTGCAGGAGATGCGACGCAAGAAACTGATGAGTGGCTTCTTCTCGCCGCAGTTGCTGAGTGGCATCCGCAAGGCTTTGGAGCAAAGGCAGCAGGTTATTCTCTTCCAGAATCGTAGGGGCTATGCTCCTGTCCTGGAGTGCAAGGTCTGCGGATGGACGCCTCGTTGCCAGAGCTGCGACGTCAGCCTGACCGTTCATCGCGGCTTCAGGCAAATGGTCTGCCATTATTGTGGCAAGACGTACGACATTCCGCAGATGTGCCCAAGCTGCGAGGGCACCGACCTCTCCAGCCGTGGCTATGGGACGGAACGCATCGAAGAGCGGCTGCAAGCCATCTTGCCGGAAGCACGCATTGCGCGGATGGACCTCGACACCACGAGGTCTCGGCAGAACTACGAACAGATCCTGCATGATTTCGAAGAGGGAAAGACGGACATCCTCATCGGTACGCAGATGGTGACAAAGGGTCTCGACTTCGACCGCGTGAGCCTGGTTGGCATCCTTTCTGCCGACACGATGCTTGCCCAACCCGACTTCCGTAGCCATGAAAGAGCTTTCCAACTAATGGAGCAGGTTGCCGGAAGAGCAGGGAGAAAAGGTTCCGTCGGCCATGTCATACTGCAAACCAGGGATGCGGAGAACGCCATCGTGCGGCAAGTGGTGAGCCACGACTATGAAGGCATGTATGCGGAGCAGGCCGAGGAGCGTGAGCTCTTCCGTTATCCGCCGTTCTGCCGCGTAGTCTTCATCTACATGAAGCATCGCGACGAAGCGGTTGTAGAGCGACTTGCGGCAGACTTCGCCACGCTGCTCAGGCAGACGTTCGGCTCGAGGATACTCGGTCCCGACGCACCGCCAGTAAGCCGCGTCCAGCAGATGCATATAAGGAAACTGATTCTCAAGATGGAATTGTCTGCCCCAATGTCAGCAGTCCGCCAGCGTCTTATTGCCCTGCAAGAGCAGGTCCTCCAGATGCCTGGCTATCGTTCGGCACAGATTTATTACGACGTCGACTGACTTCGCCGAAGAATGCAATTGCCTGTTTTTGTAAAGATTTTTCGCTAAACGACCGTTTCTGACGGCGTTTTTCCGTTCGCGTGACACTTTTCTACCCCAAACGCAAAATAATGGCTTAAATCAAGTTGGCGCTGATATTCAGTATGTTACAAAATTGCGTTGGAGGTTGCATTGTCATGAAAGTATCATCGCGTCAGTATTTTCAGCAACACCAAGCGTATTTTGGAGCCAAATTCAACGTAGTGCGACCACAAACTCAATAGGGAGCATTGGCAAAGATAACGTAATGGGTTTGTCAACTTAATATATTGCATTGAACAACGCGGCACGATTCGTGCCCTAAGGCAGCATATTGAGCCGCTCGTTTTTGTCAAGTTTTTTTCACGATTCATGCAGACGAAGGACCAAACTCGGCGAACGATGATGGAGATTTCTACATTATATATTTTGCGGTTTGGAATAAAATTTGTATTTTTGTACCCGAATAATCTGATTAAGAATCCCTGATAAACCGTAACTTTATATGTTTTCCGGAATCATTGAAAGCACGGCGCGCGTCGTGGCCATTGAGCATGAACAGGGCAACGTACACCTGACCTTGACCTGTCCCTTCACAGAGGAACTCAGCATCGACCAGAGTATTGCCCACAACGGCGCGTGCCTCACGGTGGTACGCATTGAAGGCGACCGCTACACCGTCACTGCCATGCGCGAGACATTGGAACGAAGCAACCTGGGACTTCTCAAGGTTGGCGACGAGGTGAACGTGGAAAGATCGATGCCGATGAACGGACGCCTGGACGGCCACATCGTGCAGGGACACGTCGACCAGACTGCCACTTGCATCGACGTGGAAGACCAGCAGGGCAGTCACCAGTATACGTTCCGCTACGAGAACTCTGAAGAGATGGTGCGCCACGGGTACTTCACCGTCGACAAAGGCAGCGTGACGGTCAACGGCGTGAGCCTTACGGTATGCCGACCGACGGACGACACCTTCCAGGTCTGCATCATTCCCTACACCTTCGACAACACCAATTTCCATGCCATCACACCCGGCTCCGTGGTCAACATCGAGTTTGACATCATCGGCAAATACATCGCGCGCATGAATACCTTACTACATAATTCATAACCGACACACCTACTCCTGGCTTCAACACAAGCCATAAGCCAACAGACACAACCATGAAGATGAAACGCCAATTACTCATTCTCCTCGCCATCCTGACGGCTGCCGGAATGCAAGCAGGGAAGCACATCAGCATCTGGCCCAAAGGTAAGATGCCCGACACACAGGCAGGGCAGATAGCAGCCATGACTGCCGAGACGAGTCTGAAAGACTTTAATCCCGACAAGGCAAGGATGCCTTACCTGGAATGGATGGACAAGCCCGTCAACCCCAACGGCGGTTGTATGATACTCATATCGGGCGGCGGATACGACGTCACCTGCGACAACGACCTCATAAAACTCTGGACGAAGCGGTTCACAGAACTCGGCTTCCAATGCGTCAACTTCGTCTATCGCACCCCACGCCCCCAAGGTCTGCCCATCTACAAGACAGCCTGGGAGGACGGACAACGCGCCGTCCGCATGGTCAGAAGCGAGGCGAAGAAGCGCGGCATCGACCCCGAGAAGATAGGAACCATCAGTATGTCGGCAGGCTCCCACCTTGCCCTGCTGCTCGCCACCAGTTCGCTGACGCCGGCCTACGCACGTATCGACGACCTCGACGACGTGCCCTGCCACATCAACTTCGCCATCGTCAACGCCCCCGCCTACGCCCTTACCGACAGCAAAGGCGGCACGCCGAACGTCAGGCTGGGCATCGGACCCGACGTAAAGCTCGACACTATCTTCCACTTCGACGCGAAGACCTGTCCCATGAGCCTGCACCATGGCGGCAACGACCCCTACAGCCCCAACGCCTCCACCATGGTCTTCCGCCAGCTCCGCAAGCGTAAGATCAATGCCGAACTGCACCTCTATCCGGGCAAGGGACACGGTGCCTTCGGCCTCGAACGCGGCGTCGAGTTCCTCAAGCAAATGGGTTTCCTCGGCATCATTTCGCCCGAAGAGGACATCATGAACCGCTTCCCCAGCGACAACGACCGTGCGAAGTACGTCAAGGAGGACATCTGGCCCGACGGAAAGATGCCCTATCCGCAGGCAAACCAATGCACGCCCTACATCGAATGGCACATACCCAACAACCTCAAGACCAAGGCCATCCAGATCATCTATTCGGGGGGAAGCTACATGGGCAACGAGACAACCGGCTTCGAAGTAGTGCCTCCGCGCCGCTACCTCAACAGTCTCGGCATGGCGGTCGTCACCATGCGTTACCGCACCCCACGCCCCGCAGCCGAGACCGGCATGAAGAAGCACATCTCGGCATGGCAGGATCTGCAGCGAGCCATACGCATCGTCAGGAGCAAAGCCGCAGACTACGGGCTCGACGGCAATAACATCGGCATCATGGGAAGCAGTGCCGGAGGCCATCTCACCATTATGGGCGTCACCTCGTCGCAGCAGCAAGCATACCTTCCCATTGACGACCTCGACAAACTCCCCTGCAATGTGCAGTGGGGAATCGGCATCTATCCGGCCTACGCCCTTACCGACGGCGACGAAGAAAACAATACTTCGAGCGGCACGGACGACAGCGCTGTGCTCGTCCCCGAATTCAACTTCGACCTGAAGACCGTGCCGATGCTCTTCTTGCATGGCGACGAAGACGGCTGGGCAGCTATGAATTCCGTCAAGACCTGGGAGAAGATGCGTGCCATGGGCTTGCAGTCTGAGCTCCATGTCCTTGCAAAGCGCGACCACTGCTTCCATAGGATGGCATCGCCGGGCACTGGCAGCTACACCTATCTGGAACGCATCAGCGACTTCCTCAAAGAGATGAAGAAACTCTGAACCCATAACGGAAGACGACGAAATGATTAGCATCATCGCTGCCATCGCTGAGAACAATGCCATCGGCAACAACGGCAAACTCCTCTACTGGCTGCCCGCCGACCTGCGAAGATTCAAGGCCCTGACCACCGGGAACACTATTATCATGGGACGAAAGACGTTCGACAGCCTGCCGAAAGGCGCGCTTCCCAACCGCCGGAACATCGTCCTTTCCCGCAGCAAGACTGACTTCCCGGGCGCAGAAGCCTTTGCCTCTCTCACCGAGGCCCTCGCCGCTCTGCCCGCAGAAGAAGACATCTACATCATCGGCGGCGCAAGTGTCTATGCCGAGGCCTTGCCTCTTGCCGACCGCCTCTGCTTGACCGAAATCCACGACACCCCAAAGGAAGCCGACGCCTTCTTCCCCGATTTCGACCGAGAGGAATGGGATGTCGCCTTCTCCGAAAGGCATGAGAAGGACGAAAAGCACGACCAAGACTTCGACTTTATAGACTATATAAGGAAATGAGACAATACTTAGACTTACTGCAACGCATCCTCGACGAAGGCACCAAGAAGGAAGACCGCACAGGTACAGGCACCATAAGCGTCTTCGGCCACCAGATGCGTTTCGACCTGAGCCAAGGGTTTCCCTTACTCACGACTAAGAAGGTTCACCTGAAAAGCATCATCTATGAGCTGCTATGGTTCCTCGAAGGCAACACAAATGCCAAGTGGCTGCAAGAGCGAGGCGTGCGCATCTGGAACGAATGGGCAGACCCTGAGACAGGCGACCTTGGCCACATCTATGGCTACCAGTGGCGTTCCTGGCCTGATTATGATGGCGGCTTCATAGACCAGATACAGCAAGCCGTCGATACCATCAAGCATGACCCTAATTGTCGCCGCATCATTGTGTCGGCTTGGAACGTGGCAGATATTAAGAACATGAACTTGCCGCCCTGTCACGCCTTTTTCCAGTTCTATGTGGCTGGCGGCAGGCTTTCGCTCCAGCTCTACCAGAGGAGTGCCGACTGCTTCCTGGGTGTGCCGTTCAACATCGCCTCATATGCCTTGCTATGCATGATGATGGCGCAGGTCTGCGACCTTGAGCCCGGCGAGTTCATTCACACAACTGGCGATACGCACATCTACCTAAACCATCTTGACCAAGTGCATCTCCAGCTTTCCCGCGAGCCTCGCAGCCTGCCTAAGATGCGCATCAACCCAGAAGTTAAGGACATCTTCAAGTTCCAATACGAGGACTTCACGCTAGAGGACTATGACCCCTACCCTGCCATAAAGGGTGTTGTAAGCGTTTAAGAGAGATTCTGGGGCTAACACCTTATACGACCTCTCTTCCGAAGGGAGAAAGAGCCAGTCCTGCAAGTCGGAAGTGCATCATGCCGAACGGGATGCCGATGATTGTTATGCAGAATAAGATGCCACAGAAGACGTGGCTGAGCCATATCCAAATGCCACCGATAAAGAACCACAGCACGTTCATGAAGAGATTCAAGCATCCGTGTTGCGGTTCTTTTTTTCTTACCCTCGAGCCAAACGGCCACAAGGCAAGCATGCCCAATTTAAATACCTGCAAACCGAAGGGAATGCCGATGATGGTTATTATCAGCCCCACTCCAGCTATCAAATACTCGACGGCTATCGCCAATCCGCCGAAGACGACCCAAATGATGTTGCCTAGAAGTTTCATACCTTATGCATATCTCTTGTTTAATTTATACGGGCAATCCTTAGGTTATCGAAATATGGCGTGCAGACACGACCTTTCTGCAAAGGAGCCAATAGTCCAGCCATACCCTTTGGATAATGGTCGGATGTGAACGATAGGACAGGTTTGCCGTCAACAAATCCCGTCAACTGCTTTCCCTCGAACCGTAGTTTCAGGTTGTGCCACTTACAAGCCGAAATACCTTCTACTTTTGCAAAAGAAAGAGTATATTCGCCTCCCACCTCTACATCTTTACGGGCACGAATCAAAGCTTGCTGTTCCTTATCGCCGATAAGTTCTTTCTGGTTGAGTTTGCCGCAAGATAGGACAAGGGTGCAGTTGCCCTGATCATCGAGTTTCAGATAATATCCCTTGGCCCATATTCCATAACCAGAGCCAACATCACAAAGATGCCCCATCACTGCCGCTTCGTCGCCAGGATTCAGCCAAACATCGGCACTCACTTCATAATCTCGCCAAGCCGAATCGCCCAGAATCGTGTAATGATGCCATTCTGGAGCCCAGCTTAGTGTATGTTCTCCAACAGTTTGGCGAATGCACTTACCTTTATGGTCTGGTCTTTCTGCAAGTTCGAAACAGCCAATCAGGTCTGCCGTATAATGAGGGAGATAGCCGTAACTTGATGGAGGCAAATAACTCTCGAAATCGTCGAAATAAGGAAGGGGGAAAGGCTTGGATGCAGGAATCTCCGCAAACGAACCTTTCTGCTGTCCAGTAAGGGTAGAAATGGAATAGACCGCATCTGGATGAAGTTTCAAGCTGAATGTACCTGCCTTTGGTTTAATGTCTTCAAGGCGGACAAATTGCTGATTCCTATTACTATACCATACACAAAGGTTGCCTTTCTTCAAGCCTTTTGCCACTTTGAACTTAACCTCTTGCTCACTCTTTGCGCCCTTGGTTTCGAGGATAACACTATAATCGCCCGTATCCGGATTGCGCAAGGTAACCATAGAACCACCGTCGTTCAGTTTCATGCAACCATCGTCAACATAACGCCACCCGATCTGTGTGAACTGCCCATAATGAGCATAACCCCAAAGAGCCTCGCGCACTTCATAATTACCACTCCAGGGTTCTCGAGCAAGAAGCATCGCAGGATAATAGGAATACGGCTCAAGAGGATAGACGCCTGCTATGCCATACCAGTTGATGACTTTTGTTGCACCGCTGACGATATAGTTCTCGTTGAAGCCCTTCACGATACTGATGAGTGCATCAAATCCTGGCAAATAGAAATGGTCCTCTGAATTCCAAATAGGTTTGCCCAGCTTTTCGCAAATAGCACGATGCTCTTTTGAGAGAGGAATCTCGCTGAAAGTGTGGGCACAAACGGCATCGAGAGCCGCAGCCAAAGCGGAATCCTTCTGCATATCCTTCAGGAAGTCCATCTTCCTGTCGCCCCAATTACCGAAACCATGAAGCTTCACATTCTCGAAGCCTCGTTCGTTCATGGCTCGACGTAGGTTCTTGGCGAAGTCGTAATTGTAGCCTTTCTCGTTGTGACAGCCAAGCGCATCCAACTCCAATCCGTGAACCTTTCGCAATCCTTGCATCCAAGAGATGTAATAGTCAACCATATCTTCGCTCCAGAAATTGCCAACCCATGCTGGAGCGCTCCAAGAGGTGGCATCGAGCGAAAGACGGGGATTGGACTCCTTTGCTGCCTTCATTACCCACCAAATGTAGCCACGCTCGAAGTTTGCATCGCCACGATAATGACTATGAGAAGGCATAGAGCCCTGAGTGGAATTGCCATCACCAGGAATCTCAACGAGCAAAGCGCTGATAGAAGCGCCGAACATAGGCTTGTAAACCATGTCGATGATTTGGCTGCGCTGAGGTTCCGGATAATCCTTCAACAAAACAGAAGTTGCGCCACCGCCGTCAACGACACCAATACCATCGAATTGTTTACCCGAAGAAGCGTCGCTCAATCGAATAGTCTGTGCCGGGAGGTTCAGCACGCCTATTGTAGCCAAGAAGCAGGAATACAGTATCTTCATTATTCGTAAGGTTGTTGTCCATCGCGAGCCTTCGGGGGCACATTCTGTTCTTCATGTCGGTATAGACTACCTTGAGAAAGGCTTCAATCCCTTTGCAGCATCGGCAGCCGTGATACGTCTGCCTTCATTATCGAGGTCGATGAGGACATAACGATTGTTGCCCATTCCGAGTTCCTTCATGTAGGAGAGCTGGCGAAGTCCGTGACGCGTCTCGATGCGCTCCACCATATCGTGATGCTCCTCGGCAGTCATGGCGTAGATGATGTCCACGCAAGCCTGGTCTATGGCAAGGATGTCGGTCGAGGAGAGGATGCCTACATCTGGCGTCACAACGGGTTCTGCCAATAAGCCTTCGCAGTCACAGGAGACCGACATATTGCGCATGACGTTGACGTAAGAGACGTGTTTCCCGAAGAAGTCGATGCTGGCTTTTGTGGATTCCGTCATGCGTTCCATGAACTCTTCCTCGACAATAGACCATTGATCGTCGGAACCCTTTACGGTATGTATTATGGCTTTGCCGATTCGTCCGTCAGCGCATCCGATGCCGATATTCTTGTTCGAGCCGCCAAATCCTCCTGTCGTGTGACCTTTGAAGTGCGTCAGGGTCACCATTGCATCGTAGTTCAGCAGGTTCTTGCCTACATGCATTTCCTTGAACCACTTGCCTCCTTCGATGGGCAGAACTGCTGTGCCTTGCTCGTCGAGGATGTCGACGGGACAGAATGTCCAGCCATTCACCTTGAGCGTTTCGCGATGCTTCACTGTCGTGTCTCGGTCGCCTTCGTAGTAGGTATTAGTCTCGATGATGTTGGCTCCCTTCAAATCCTCTGCCATCAAGGCCTTCACCCATTCCCGAGGAATGATGTTCGGGCCGTTCTGTTCGCCTGTATGGAGCTTCACGCCCACTTTGCCGCAGATGTTTCCACAGACCTGCCTGTATGCCTGAATGAGCCCTTCGGCAGAGAGATTCCGCGTGAAATAGACGACGGACTCGTTGCCGGTACGCTGTTCGTAAGGGACATATTTATTGCCGTCAGTGCCTGGTATCAGATTCTTTTCTATAATTTCCATACTTTACCTTACTTAACGAGATTACCTAAGATGCTTCGGCCGAGCTCTCGAGTGGCGGTTCGTGTGGCGGTGCTGACTGTGCTCTTCGTTATCTTCTTGCCGAGGCTTTCCTTCGAACGGCTCTTTTTGCCAGTCACGGCATTGGCGGCATAGGTGCCGAGGGCTGCTGTCACGCTGGTGATGACGGCAGAGATGATCTTTGCCACGATGCCTTTCTTCTTCTTGCCTTTTGACTTTGTTTCCTCCTTTTGGTTCTTATTTTCCTGCTCTTCCACCTCGCGGGCTTCCTGCTTTTCGCTTTCTGCCAGAAGGACTTCGAAGGCACTCTCGCGGTCAATCATTGTGTCGTAGCGACCGAAGATGCGCGATGTCTTGATGATTTGGTCACGCTGCTGCTCCGTGATTGCGCCGATTTGGCTGAGCGGGAAGAGTATTTTGGCGCGTTCCACGACGGAGGGCGTGCCCTTCTCATCAAGGAAGGAGACGACGGCTTCGCCAGTAGCGAGCTCCTTGATGGCTGCCTCCGTGTCGAGTTCCGGATTGGCTCGGAAGGTCTTGGCTGCTGCCTTGAGCTTCTCGAGTTCCTTGGGCGTGAAGGCACGGAGTGCATGTTGTACGCGGTTGCCCAGCTGTGCGAGGACTGAATCGGGGATGTCCGTCGGGTTCTGCGTCACGAAGTATACGCCCACGCCCTTGCTTCGGATGAGTCGCACCACCTGTTCTATCTTGTCCACCAAGCTGCGAGACGTGTCGGCGAAAAGCGTGTGGGCTTCGTCGAAGAAGAAGACGAGTCGCGGCAGGTCCTGGTCGCCAACCTCCGGCAAACGCGTGTAGAGGTCGGAGAGGAGCCAGAGGAGGAAGGTGGAATAGAGCTTCGGGTTGAGCATCAACTTGTCGGCCGCCAGCACATTCATCATGCCTCGTCCGTCGGCGCTGCACTGCAGGAGGTCCATGATATCGAAGGCCGGCTCGCCGAAGAACTTGTCGGCTCCCTGGTTCTCCAGTGCGAGCAGAGCCCGCTGAATAGCCCCCACGCTGGCGCTCGACACGCTGCCGTAGGTCCTCGTCAGTTCCTTTGCATGGTCGGCAATGTAGGTGAGCATCGAACGCAGGTCTTTGAGATCGAGCAGGAGAAGGCCTCTCTCGTCGGCAACCTTGAAGAGGATGGTCATGACGCCAGCCTGCACCTCGTTCAGCTCCATAAGTCTCGACATCAGGACGGGGCCCATGTTCGATATCGTAGTACGCATGGGATGCCCTTGCTCGCCAAAGACATCGTAGAAGCATACGGGACTGCCATGGAACTGAGGGTTCTCGATGCCGAACTCCTGGCAGCGTTTCTCGATGAAGGAGGACATTTGTCCGGTCTGCGAGATGCCCGAGAGGTCGCCCTTCATGTCGGCCATGAAGCAAGGCACACCGGCCTGCGAGAATGTCTCTGCCAGCACTTGCAGAGTAACGGTTTTGCCTGTACCCGTCGCACCGGCAATAAGTCCGTGACGGTTCGCCATCCTGCCATTGATGCAGATTGGGCCTTTTTGTCCGTGAGCCACATATAAACGCCTGTCTTCTGTTAGCATAGTTCTACTGATTTTAGATGGTTATGTTATAAAAATTTCTGCCACAAAGATACGAAGAAAAATTGAGAAGATGAAGGAAAAGGGCAATAAAAAACATCTGCCGCCACACTCCATGCCCATTTCCTCATGGCGGACAGGACACACGGCTTGGCAAAAATGGATGAAAGCCCTTGCATTCGAGCTGAAAAATACTTTACAAAATTACGCCGCGCAAAGTGCCGCCTGACGTCATGCATTAGGGTATGTGCTTCGACGCAATACGTTGAATTGGTCAACACAATATAATGCGTTGGCAAACATACCCTATTGGATTGACCGTCGCACTACGCCGATTTCAGTCGCAAAATACGCCGATGTTTGCAACGCGCCGTTCTGCATCGACACTTTCTTAACATTACCTCGAAAATTGCCGCCTGCTAACCTATTGATTATCAAGTGGGATTAAATCTGAGCCATTTTCTTGCATCGTGTGGCGCAAAGTGCCGCCCGAGCAGAAAAACGCCGTCAAAACGCGTCGGAAATGGAAAAATCTTTACAAAACAACAACATTTCCATGGAAAGCCCGAAGCAGGTTTCCACCCGACTCTTCCAGAAGAAAACATGCCGGAAGCACTCTGCCGACAAATAATACTCCGCCTTTTGCCCCTTATTCCATAATTTATTCGTACCTTTGCAGCCCGAAGAAGCAAGACACGCATTATGTACCTCACAGGCATTTCCATTGCAGCGATGACCTTTCTCACCATCGGCATCTGGCATCCCATCGTAATAAAGACAGAATATCACTGGGGCACCCGCCCGTGGATTCTATACCTCATCGTCGGCATCGCCTGCATCCTGGCAGCACTCTTCACCGCCAATGTCTATCTCTCATCGTTCCTCGGAGTGTTCGGAGCATCGGCACTTTGGGGCATCAAGGAGCTTTTCGAGCAAGTGAAACGCGTGGAGAAAGGCTGGTTCCCAGGAAATCCCAAACGGCAGAAGCAACCCAAGGCAAAGGAATCATAGTGCCCCGTCGCATGGACAAGGCCACGGGAGGCCGCAACGCCCCCTGGCTCATCAAGGCCGCCATAGCCCCTTGCAACCCCACGAACTCTGCCACTTTTCATCCCGCAGAGTAAAATAATTCCCCGAAAAACTTGCCAGATTCGGAAAAAAGCCGTACCTTTGCCGCGCTTTTAAGCATAAACATAATTAATTACTTATTTAACGTATTATGAACCAATACGAAACCGTTTTCATTTTGACTCCCGTTTTGTCTGATGATCAGATGAAGGAAACGGTAGAGAAATTCAAGGGCATCCTCACCGAAGCTGGTGCAGAAATCATCAGCGAAGAGAATTGGGGCCTGAAGAAACTCGCCTATCCCATCGACAAGAAGACAACAGGATTCTACGAGCTCATTGAGTTCAATGCAGCTCCCGAGACCATCAAGACTCTCGAGACACAGTATCGCCGCGACGAAAAAGTGCTCCGCTACCTTACCGTCAAGCTGGAGAAGTACGCCGCTGAATACGCAGCCAAGAGAAGAGGTAACAAACAAACTAAAGAGCAGGAGGCATAACACATGGCACAACAATCAGAAATCCGCTACTTGACCGCTCCCGCTATTGATGTCAAGAAGAAGAAGTACTGCCGTTTCAAGAAGAGCGGCATCAAGTACATTGACTACAAGGACCCCGAATTCCTGAAGAAGTTCCTCAACGAACAGGGCAAGATTCTCCCTCGCCGCATCACAGGCACTTCCCTCAAGTATCAGCGTCGTGTCGCCCAGGCCGTTAAGCGCGCCCGCCACCTCGCCCTGCTGCCTTTCGTAACCGATTTGATGAAGTAAAGTAAGGAGGAAGATTATGGAAATTATACTGAAAGAAGACGTAATCGGACTCGGTTACAAGAACGACATCGTGAACGTTAAGTCTGGCTATGGACGTAACTATCTGATTCCACAAGGCAAGGGCGTCATCGCCAGCGAAAGCGCAAAGAAAGTCCTCGCCGAGGAACTTAAGCAGAAAGCAATCAAGCTCGCTAAGATTAAAGCAGAGGCAGAAGCACTCGCAGAGAAGCTGAATGCAGTAAGCCTTAACTTCAGCGCTAAGGCAAGCAGCACAGGCGTCATCTATGGCAGCGTCGGCAGTCTGCAGATTGCAGCCGAACTGCAAAAGCTCGGCTTCGACATTGATCGCAAGATTATCGCCGTCAAGGATGTTAAGGCCGCAGGCGAATATGTTGCAGTCATAAAGCTTCACAAGGAAGTAGCTGCACAGGTTCCCTTCACCGTAACAGCAGAGATGGACAAGCCTGAGACTCCTGCCGAAGAAGCTCCCGCAGAAAGGAAGCCCAGAAAGGAAAGAAAAGAAGAGGCTCCCCTCGCAGAAGAGACTCCCGTAGAGGAGGCCGAGGCTCCAGCAGAAGAGGAGAAGACTGAAGAGTAAATTATACTTCATATGCGAAGCAAAGGGGCACGGCCATAAAAAGCCTGTGCCCCTTTGTGCCATTAAAGATTAAATATAAAGAATAGAGTTTCGGGAATAGGAATTACTGATTAACGGACAACGCCTCCCCTTAAACTCTTAACCCAAAAAACAGAAGCACGGTGAGCATCATTAAATGTCCTGAATGTCGTGGTCAAGTCTCCACAATGGCTGGCACTTGTCCGCACTGCGGCACAAACATCTCTGGCAACCTGCGGCAATGCCCCAATTGCAACAGCTACTGTCTCCTGGCTCAAGACAAATGTCCTGAATGCGGAACAAGCCTGGAACCAATTGTAACGAAGCAAGAGCCTCAGCAAAAGACAGCAGAGCCTCAGGCAAAGACGGCCGAAAAGAAAAAGAAAGAACCTCGCCGATCTAAAGGGCCTGCCATTATTGCCACAGTCATCTGCCTCATCCTGCTCTGCACAGGCTACTACTTCTACAACCAGCACCGTATGGAACAAAAGGAACAAGAAGACTACGAACGCCTGGAAGGCATCACCAATCCAGAGTTCTATCAACAGTTCCTCATTGACTACCCTGACAGCAAGCACTTCGATGAAATCAACGAACGAATGCATGTTCTTCAGGCAGAAGCAGACGACTGGAAGCAACTCCTGAAAGGCATCAATCGTTCCAACATCTCCCGTTTCATGCAAAAGCATCCCAACTCCCTTCGCGGACGAGCCTTGGAGGATATGCTCGATTCTATTGATTGGCAGGAAGCCCAAGCCATCGGAAACGAAGAAGCCATCACAGATTACCTGACGAAGCACCCTTCAGGACGATTTGTAGACGACGCTTCAGAGGTGAAGAACAATCTGCTCCTCTCGAAAGTGACGCCAGAAGAGAGAGCCATGATTCGTGGCACGCTCGAGAGTTTCTTCTCGAAAGCCATCGCAAATCAAGACATCGACGCTGCCAAAGCAGCCATTCCAGATACGATGGTCAACTTCTGTGGAAAGGAAAATGCCGACGCGGAGGCTATCATCGAATATGCAAAAGAGAAGATAGCCAACGATGTCATCGGACTACATTATGCTATCGGACAGAAGATGGACGTTCGCAAAGAAACACTTCCCGACGGCAACACCGGCTTCGCTGTAGAGGTGAACCTGCAAGAGACAATCAGTCGAAGCGACACTAACCAGCCCTCGTCGAACATCTATCACGTCAACGCCCTTATCAATTCAGAGCAAAAGCTCGTGCGCATGAACATTACTAAATAATATAACACGCAATATGGCACAGAAAGAACTGCAGCTCAAATATGGCTGCAACCCCAACCAGAAACCCTCGCGCATCTTTATGGAGGATGGAGAACTGCCCATCGAAGTGCTTGGCGGCAAGCCTGGCTACATCAATTTCCTCGATGCGCTGAACAGTTGGCAACTCGTCAAGGAACTCAAGGCAGCGACAGGTCTGCCTGCAGCAGCCAGTTTCAAACACGTTTCCCCTGCAGGAGCTGCAGTAGGACTGCCCTTGACAGACACGCTGGCAAAGGTTTACTTTGTGGACGACATCAAGGTCCCCCTGACTCCCATTGCCTGTGCATATGCCAGAGCCCGCGGTGCCGACCGCATGAGCAGCTATGGTGACTTCATCGCACTGAGCGACACATGCGACGAAGCGACTGCTCTCATCATCAAACGCGAAGTGAGTGACGGCATCATCGCACCTGGCTATACAGACGAAGCACTGCAGATATTGCGCGAGAAACGCAAGGGCACTTACAACATCATACAGATTGACCCCGACTATGTTCCTGCTCCCATCGAGCGCAAGCAAGTGTTCGGCGTCACTTTCGAGCAAGGAAGAAACGAAGTGAAGCTTGATGACCCTGCCCTCTTCGAGAACATTCCCACTGCCAACAAAGACTTCCCTGAAGACGCCCGCCGCGACCTCATCATCGCTCTCATCACGCTGAAGTACACGCAGAGCAACAGCGTCTGCTATGTCAAGGACGGTCAGGCCATTGGCATCGGCGCAGGTCAGCAGAGCCGCATACACTGCACGCGACTGGCAGGAAGCAAGGCCGACATCTGGTGGCTGAGGCAGAATCCGAAGGTGATGAACTTGCCGTTCATCCCAGGCATTCGTCGTGCCGACCGCGACAACACGATTGACGTCTATATCAGCGACGACTATATGGATGTGCTTGCTGATGGCGAGTGGCAGAAGTTCTTCACGGAGAAGCCCGAACCCCTCAGCCGTGAGGAGAAGAAGGAATGGATCAGTAAGAACACGGACGTGAGCCTTGGCAGCGATGCCTTCTTCCCCTTTGGCGACAACGTTGAGCGTGCCCACAAGAGCGGCGTGCAGTACATTGCCCAGGCTGGTGGAAGTGTCCGCGACGACCATGTCATCATGACTTGCGACAAATATGGTATTGCCATGACCTTCACTGGTGTAAGGCTGTTCCATCACTAAACAGACCTCCTCATTACAGAAGTGAGGAGGTGGCAGAAGTGTTCTTGTCACAAACTATGGATTATGAATTCAGAATGGAATGAGGCACGGAGGAGACGACATTGATGCCGTCATCATGAATGGCATTACCTTTCGGGGCGGGTCGAAATCTGACTCGAAGAAGGAAGAAGCTAAGGTGAAGACCAAGGCAAAGAAGAAACAATACATCACAGGAGCACACGGCAGCGGCGCAGCCAAGAAGAAGGCCGACATCCGTCGCCAGCGTGCAAACAGACATAGATGAGCCAAGAACTTAGAGTTAAGAATCAAGAACAAGAGTTTAGAGTCAAGAGTATAGAAACAAGAATGAAGAAGCATCTCTTTTCCCTCATCGCAATTCTCTGTTCGGGATTGCCCATGACAGCAACAGCACAAACAGAGGTTGAGCCTTTCGTACCAGGAAGCACCCTCGAAGGCGTCACCTATTACTTGCCACGGACTGCTTTCCGCGTCACCGTCATCTGCGAGAAGACGACGACCCGGCCCGGGGACTTCTGCAAGTATGCCGACCGATACTTGCGCCTGCAAAACGTTCCCACGGAAGGAAGTGTGAGATGGAACCTGAAGAGCATCACTTTGGAGCCCTACGGCAAGCCCGATAAGAACAAGGCCTACAGCATCAGGATCAAGAGCAAGACAGTAGCCCCGCTGGTCGGCCTCAGCCGTGACGGACTCCTGCTGAGCATCAATTGCGATGCCAATGAATCCTTCCTGCCAGACCTCCCGAAGCCTGAAAAAGGACAGGCTCCCGAGAATCCCCGCTCGTATATGACGCAGGAAATCCTCTCCGCCGGCAGTACGGCTAAGATGGCAGAGCTTTGTGCACAGGAGATTTATGACATTCGCGACAGCAAGAACTCCCTTATCCGCGGCGAGGCAGACAATACCCCGAAGGATGGAGCTCAGCTGAAACTCATGCTCGACCAGCTTGACAAACAGGCCTCTGTACTCGAATCGCTCTTTGCCGGCACCACTCAGACCGACACTGAAGTCTTCTCCTTCTTCTACGACCCACAGCAGGAGACCAGTCGCGACATACTGTTCCGCTTCTCGGAAAAGCTCGGAGTGCTGGATGCAGACAACCTCGCTGGCGAACCCGTCACGGCTTCCATCAAGGTCCTCGAAACCATACCCACGACAGTCCCGTCCGAGGAGACCGCCAAGAAGCGCGCAAAGATGGAGCAGGGCGTCTATTACAACATCCCTGCCCGAGCAAAGATAAACGTCACCTTTGGCGGTCAGGAGTTCGTCAACATGGAAACTCCGATGGCACAATTCGGCATTGTCGACATACTTTCGAGCACACTTTTCGACAAGAAGACCACTACCCAGGTCACCTTTTTCCAGACGACCGGCGGCACAAAAGACGTGATGGAATAGACCACTTAGGCAGGTCGGCCAATCAGCCACACGTCGCAAGTAAAATAGCGACGCGTCGCAAGCAGAAGAACGACGTGTCGCAAGCGAAACAGGGACGCGTCGCGTGCAGAAGAGCGACGTGTCGCATGCAGAACAGCCATGCATCGCAGACAACCGGGAAAGGGAGCGTCACAAACGCTCCCTTTTTTGTTTTTTATGGCAACATAACGTTATTCATCAATAAAAATGTGTGACATATTACAAATAATAATTATATTTGTAGCGAATTCTATGGAAATTCACACATTTTTCAATTAACAAAAACCAAAAAACCATGAGAAAACTATTTACTTTGGCACTTGCCCTGACAGCAGCTGTCAGCGTCAGTGCAGACGAGTACTACCTTGTAGGTGGTGCAACAGACAGCGGATGGAATGCGGGCGCATGGAACAGAAGCGCTGTCCGTGCCTATCCCGCCGGTGACGGCACATGGACATGTGCCCTGAAACTGACTAATGCAGAAGGTGACAACGGACGTTTCAAAATTCCAAACACAGCAGACGGTTGGGCCGGCTTCTGGGCACCTTCACAGGACTATATGCTTGGCACCGACTGGGTAGACCTCAGCACAAACAGCGGTGGTGACAACAAGTATCGTGTGGCAGAAGAAGGTTATTACCTCGTCACGCTTAACCCAACCGAACTGAAGATTAAGGCTGAGAAGCTGACAGAGCCCGCAAAATCGGGAGACTACTATCAGATCACCAGCACGGCAGACTACTACTGGTTTGCTGCCTATATAGCAACCGACGACACGAAGAATGCGAAGGCCAAGCTGACTGCCGACCTTGACTTCGACGGACAAGTGTTCATCCCCCTGGCGTCCGACAAGCACAAGTTCAAGGGTGAGTTCGACGGCCAGGAACACAGCATCAAGAATGCCACATTGGACTGCGATTACAGTTTCATCGGACTCTTCGCCTACATAACCGACGGCGCAAACATCCACGACATCATCATCGACAGCAACTGTGCCTTTACCGGCATCTCCAAGGTTGCCGGCATTGCTGGCTTTGCCCGCGACGGCGGCACTGTCACACTGACCAACCTCGTCAACAATGCAACGATAAAGGGTACGGGAAGTGCAAACGTCAATGCTGCCGGCCTCGTTGGTTGTTCGGAGGATGGAACAAAGATTATCGCCACCAACTGCGCCAACACGGGTAACGTCTCCGGTGCCAACGAATGCGCAGCCTTCTGCGGATGGTGCCAGACAGGAACTACCTTCACCAACTGCTGGAACATTGGTGACATCAACGGCATACAGTCGTCCAATCAACTGTATCGTAACACTGCTGCAAGCATCGTCAACTGCTTCGACCTGACCGACATCGGCGATCAAGGCACAAAGCTCAGTGCAGCTACGGCAGCCACTGGCGAATTGTGCTTCAAGCTGAACGGCAACCAAGAAGCAATCAACTGGTACCAGACGCTGCCTGGTGATGAACTACCCATTCCTTTCTCCTCTCACGGTCAGGTCTATGCCAATGGTGAACTGCAATGCGACGGCAGCCCCGTTCCCGGCGGAGAAGTCACATACAGCAACTCCGGCAGTTCTGTCGTGCCTCCCCACACCGACAGCGCAACAGGTTATTGCTCTGTCTGCGGCACCTTCATGCCCGACCACTTGACTGCCGACGCAGAAGGCTACTTCAACATAGGCAATGCAGCAGATCTCAACTGGTTCTCCTATCTTGTCAGAGACTACAACCAGGCAGCCAATGCCAAGCTGACAGCCGACATCGACCTGGAAAGCATTGAGACATGGATGCCC
>CAJOLC010000026.1 GCA_905235305.1 uncultured Bacteroidaceae bacterium
GAGACCACCAAGAAACACAACAACTCACCATACGCTGCTATCCGCGCCTTGTTCTAAGCACGGACAACTGCTATATGGCAATCGCTGAATAGTTACTTTCATCACATTTACCTTTTTGCCACAAAGATACGACTTTTTATCTTTCCCGCCAAACAATCCCGCATATTTCAACAAAAAAACCGCAGGGCTTTCGCCTTGCGGTCCTTTATCATAACGACTCTGTCGGTTTAGTAGATGCCGTCGGAGTAGTCGAGCAGTGTCTTGCGGTTGGCAAGGGTGCGGTCGTAGTCCTCGCGGTTAGTAACCACAATCTTGTCGAACTCGCGCAGGCCGGTACCGGCGGGGATGAGGTGTCCGCAAATGACGTTCTCCTTCATGCCCTCCAGGAAGTCCGTCTTGCCATTGATGGCAGCTTCGTTAAGCACCTTGGTGGTCTCCTGGAAGGAGGCAGCCGAGATGAAGCTACTGGTCTGCAAAGCTGCGCGGGTGATACCCTGAAGGATTTGCTTCGAGGTGGCAGGACGTGCATCGCGCACCTGGACAATCTTCTTATCCTGACGCTTGAGGTAGGAGTTCTCGTCGCGCAGACGACGTGCCGTGACAATCTGTCCGTTCTGCATGTTCTCGGAGTCGCCACTATCGACAACCACCTTCTTGCCCCAGATATTGTCGTTCTCCTCGTTGAAGTCGAGCTTATCGACAATCTGCTGAGAGAGGAAGCGTGTGTCGCCAGCATCATCGATCTGCACCTTGCGCATCATCTGACGCACGATGACTTCGAAGTGCTTGTCGTTGATCTTCACACCTTGCAGACGATAGACGTCCTGAATCTCGTTGACGATGTATTCCTGCACAGCGGTGGGACCCTTGATGGCCAGGATGTCGGCAGGAGTGATGGCACCGTCGGAGAGCGGTGTGCCGGCACGGACGTAGTCGTTCTCCTGTACCAGGATCTGGCGGTTAGCAGGAATAAGGTACTTCTTGACAGCCTCTTCACCACCCAGACGGGGTGTGATGATGACTTCGCGATTGCCACGCTTGAGCTTGCCCATCGTGACTTCGCCGTCGATTTCGGCAACAGTTGCGGGATTGCTCGGGTTACGAGCCTCGAAGAGCTCCGTCACACGAGGCAGACCGCCGGTGATGTCGCCGCCGCCGCCGATGACACGAGGTATCTTGACGAGTACGTCACCTGCCTTCACTTCCTGACCATCCTCGACGGCGATGTGACCGCCAATGGGTAGGTTGTAGTGGCGAAGGATGTCGCCGTTCTCGTCCAGGATGTATACCGTAGGCACCTTCGTCCTGTCGTGCGACTCGATGACGATGAGTTCCTGCAAGCCTGTCTGTTCGTCGGTCTCGACCTTGTAGTTGACACCTTCGATGACGTCTTCGAACTTGACCTTACCGGCCATTTCCGTCACGACAACGGCGTTGAAGGGATCCCACTTGGCAACGATCTCGTCCTTCTTGACCATGTCACCGTCGTTCTTGTAGAGCGTACTACCGTAAGGAACGTTGGCCGTGAGGAGGACAATCTCCGTTGTCGGGTCAACGAAGCGGACTTCAGTCAGACGACCTACGACAACCTTTGCCTCCTTGCCAGCCTCGTCAACGACGTCAACCGTACGCAGTTCCTCGAACTCGAGGCGTGCATCGTACTTAGCCACGATACGTGCGTTGGCGGCAGCATTGCCTGCCACACCACCGGCGTGGAACGTACGAAGCGTCAGCTGTGTACCAGGCTCACCGATGGACTGTGCTGCAATGACACCCACGGCCTCGCCCTTCTGCACCATACGACTGGTTTGCGGCCATAGCACTTCATGCAGACGCCCTTCTTGCTCTCGCAAGTGAGCACGGAACGTATTTCGACAGACTCGATGGGACTTTCCTCGATTTCCTGTGCCTTGGCTTCCGTAATCTCGTCGCCGGAAGCACAGATGAGTTTGCCCGTAAGAGGATGGATGATGTCGTGGACAGACACACGGCCAAGGATGCGGTCATAGAGGCTGCTGATGACTTCGTCGCCGTTCTTCAAGGCAGAACATACGAGGCCACGCAGGGTGCCGCAGTCCTCCTCGTTGATGATGACATCGTGGCTGACATCGACAAGACGACGCGTCAGGTAACCGGCATCGGCTGTCTTCAAGGCAGTATCGGCAAGACCCTTACGGGCACCGTGGGTAGAGATGAAGTACTCCAGCACGCTCATGCCTTCCTTAAAGTTAGAAAGAATAGGATTCTCGATGGTGTCAGGCTCTGCACCAGCCTTCTGAGGCTTTGCCATAAGGCCACGCATACCGGAGAGCTGACTGATCTGACCGGCACTACCACGGGCACCGGAGTCGAGCATCATATACACGGCGTTGAAGCCTTGGTCGGCCTCCTTCATGGTCTTCATCAAGGCCTTGGAGAGGTCGTTGTTGACGTGCGTCCATATATCGATGACCTGATTGTGACGTTCCTTGTCGGTGATGAAGCCCATGCCGTACTCACCGCTGATGCGTTCAACCTCAGCATTGCCCTTGCGGATGAGTTCCTCCTTCTCTTCGGGGATGATGATGTCGCCGAGGTTGAAGGACAGTCCGCCTTCGTATGCCAGACGGTAGCCGAGGTTCTTGATGCCGTCCAGGAAATCACAGGCACGAGCCACGCCGACGGTCTTGATGACATCGGTGATGATGCCGCGAAGGGTCTTCTTGGAGATGACGTCATTGAAGAAGCCGACTTCCTCAGGGATAATCTCGTTGGCAATGACACGACCGACGGAAGTCTCTACCATGCGCTTGCCAATCGTACCGTCCTCGAGCTTGTCGTTCACCATCACAAAGACGGGAGCATGGACATCGACGCGCTTCTCGTTGTAGGCGATGATAGCTTCCTCTGGGCCGTAGAACTTCAAGCCTGCGCCCTTTGCACCCGGACGAAGCTTCGTGATGTAGTACAGGCCGAGCACCATGTCCTGAGAGGGCACGGTGATAGGTGTGCCGTTGGCAGGGTTTAGGATGTTGTGGGACTGAAGCATCAGAATCTGTGCCTCGAGGATGGCCTCGTTGCTCAGAGGCAAATGCACAGCCATCTGGTCACCGTCGAAGTCGGCATTGAAGGCCGTACAAGCGAGGGGGTGCAACTGGATGGCCTTGCCTTCAATCATCTTAGGCTGGAAGGCCTGGATACCCAGTCGGTGCAGTGTCGGGGCACGGTTCAGCAGAACGGGATGTCCCTTCATGACGAACTCCAAGATGTCCCAGATGATGGGATCCTTGCGGTCTACTATCTTCTTGGCACTCTTCACCGTCTTCACGATGCCACGCTCGATGAGCTTGCGGATGATGAAGGGCTTATAGAGTTCTGCTGCCATCAGCTTGGGAAGTCCGCACTCGCCCATCTTCAGCTCGGGACCGACCACGATAACCGAACGGGCTGAGTAGTCAACACGCTTACCCAACAAGTTCTGACGGAAGCGGCCCTGCTTACCCTTAAGCGAGTCGCTCAAAGACTTGAGGGGGCGGTTGCTTTCAGTCTTGACAGCACTGCTCTTGCGGCTGTTATCGAAGAGACTGTCAACCGCCTCCTGAAGCATACGCTTCTCGTTGCGGAGGATGACTTCAGGAGCCTTAATCTCGATGAGCCTCTTGAGTCGGTTGTTACGAATGATGACGCGACGATAGAGGTCGTTGAGGTCACTTGTAGCAAAGCGGCCACCGTCGAGCGGCACCAGCGGGCGAAGCTCTGGCGGGATGACAGGCAGGGTGCGCATTATCATCCATTCGGGCTTGTTGACCTTGGCACTCAGGCGGAAGCTCTCGACAACCTGAAGACGCTTCAAGACGTCATTCTTGTGTTGCTGAGCATTCTCTTTGCTGGCCTCATCACGAAGCTGGTTGGAGAGGGAATCAAGGTCGAGCTCGACGAGCAGGTCGTAGATTGCCTCTGCACCCATCTTGGCGATGAACTTGTTGGGGTCCTTGTCATCAAGATACTCGTTGCCTTGAGGCAGACGGTCCATGATGGCTTCATACTCATCCTCAGAGAGGAGGTCGAGCTTCTGAACAGGTATGTCCTTATTCTTTGCCATCACACCAGGCTGAAGCACGATGTAACGCTCGTAGTAGATGACGGCATCGAGCTTCTTGGTGGGAATGCCAAGCAGATAACCTATCTTGTTGGGCAGAGAACGGAAGTACCAAATGTGAGCCACAGGCACCACGAGCTGAATGTGGCCACTACGCTCGCGACGCACCTTCTTCTCTGTAATCTCCACGCCGCAACGGTCGCAGACATTGCCTTTGTAGCGGATGCGCTTATATTTGCCGCAATGGCACTCGTAGTCCTTCGTAGGACCGAAGATGCGTTCGCAGAAAAGGCCGTCACGCTCGGGCTTGTAGGTTCGGTAGTTGATGGTTTCGGGCTTGAGCACTTCGCCATAAGAGTTTGCAAGAATCTCCTCGGGCGATGCCAAACCGATTGTTATCTTGGTAAAGTTTGTCTTTACCTTATTTTCTTTCTTAAAAGCCATGTTTATCCTTTCTAAAAAAGCGATTCATTATTCCAAACTTACACGCAATCCCAGACCGCGCAGCTCGTGGAGAAGCACGTTGAGAGATTCGGGAATGCCCGGCGTGGGCATGTGATCACCCTTGACGATGGCTTCGTAGGCCTTGCTGCGCCCCACGACGTCGTCACTCTTGATGGTGAGGATTTCCTGCAGTACATGGGAAGCACCAAAGGCTTCGATGGCCCAGACTTCCATCTCACCGAAACGCTGTCCGCCGAACTGTGCCTTACCGCCGAGGGGCTGCTGTGTGATGAGTGAGTACGGGCCAATGCTACGAGCATGCATCTTGTCCTCGACCATATGGCCAAGCTTGAGCATATAGGAGACACCTACCGTGGCAAGCTGGTCGAAGGGTTCGCCTGTAGCGCCATCGTAGAGCTGAGTCGAGCAGTAGCGGGGAAGTCCGGCCTTGTCTGTCCATTCACAGAGGTCTTCGAGAGATGCACCGTCGAAGATAGGCGTTGCGAACTTGACGCCAAGCTTTTGGCCTGCCGCGCCAAGCACGGTCTCGAAGATCTGTCCGATGTTCATACGAGAAGGCACACCCAGCGGGTTAAGTACTACATCGACAGGCGTACCGTCGGCCATGAAAGGCATGTCTTCCTGACGAACCACCTTGCTGACGATACCCTTGTTGCCATGACGGCCTGCCATCTTGTCGCCGACACCAATCTTACGCTTCTTGGCAATGTAAACCTTAGCAAGCTGAATGATGCCGTTGGGCAGTTCGTCACCAAGACTGATGGCAAACTTCTTACGCTTCATTTCTGTCTCGAGAAGCTTGTACTTCTTGAGATAGTTGATGATAAGTTTGCCTATGAGCTCATTGATATGAGCATCGTTGGTCCAACCGGTGAGCTGAACCGTAGTGTAATCGATGGTGTTGAGCACATTGGCTGTGATGCTGCCGTTCTTGGGAACAAGCACGACGCCGACATTGTCGACGATGCCTTGACTCTTCTTGCCCTTGGTGAGTTCGAGGAGCTTATCGATGAGAATAGCCTTCAGGTCTTCCACCTTGCTGTTGAACTCTTCGTCGATAGCAGCAAGACGAGGCTTGTCCTGAAGCTTCACCTTACCAGTCTTAGAGGCTCTGGTGAAGAGTTTCTTGTCGATGACTACGCCATTAAGTGAGGGGCTTGCCTTGAGGGAAGCATCCTTTACATCGCCGGCCTTGTCGCCAAAGATGGCACGAAGCAGTTTCTCTTCAGGGCTGGGGTCGCTCTCGCCCTTCGGCGTAATCTTGCCGATCATGATATCGCCAGGAGCGACACGAGCGCCGATACGGATGATACCATTCTCGTCGAGGTCCTTGGTTGCCTCTTCGCTGACATTTGGGATATCGGCTGTGAGTTCCTCCATACCACGCTTTGTCTCACGTACCTCAAGAGCGAATTCTTCAACGTGAACGCTGGTGAGAATATCTTCGCGGACGACACGCTCGTTGAGCACGATGGCATCCTCGTAGTTGTAACCCTTCCAAGGCATGTAGGCCACAAGAAGGTTCTTACCGAGTGCCAGTTCGCCGTCCTCTGTGGAGTAGCCCTCTGTCAGGATCTGACCTTTCACAACCCTGTCGCCCTTGTTGCAGATGGGGCGGAGGTCGATGGTCATGTTCTGGTTCGTACGACGGAACTTAGGAATGCGATACTCCTTCAGAGCAGGTTCGAAGCTTACGAACTCCTCTTCCTCCGTACGGTCATAGAGGATACGGATGGTGGTTGCATCCACATAGTCGACGACGCCATCGCCTTCGGCAGTAATCATCGTACGGGAGTCTTCGCAGACCTGACGCTCGATGCCAGTACCTACGATAGGAGCCTCGGTGCGCATGAGGGGTACTGCCTGACGCATCATATTGGAGCCCATCAGTGCACGGTGAGCATCGTCGTGCTCCAAGAAAGGAATGAGGGCTGCAGCGATAGAGGCAATCTGCTGAGGAGCAACGTCCATGAGGTTCACCTCCGAGGGAGGAACCACGGGATAGTCGTCGTCCTGACGGCACTTTACCTTGGCGCGGATGAACGTTCCGTCGTCGTTGAGAGGTGCATTACCCTGGCCGATGATGAGACCGTTCTCCTCTTCTGCCGTCATGTATCGAACGCCTTCAGGCGAAAGGTCTACCTTTGCATTCTCGACCTTACGGTATGGTGTCTCGATGAAACCGAGGTCGTTTATCTTGGCATAGACGCAAAGTGAAGAAATAAGACCGATGTTAGGACCTTCAGGCGACTCGATGGGACAGAGACGGCCGTAGTGTGTATAGTGTACGTCGCGCACCTCGAAGCCGGCACGTTCACGAGAAAGACCGCCAGGGCCGAGGGCAGAAAGACGACGCTTGTGTGTTACTTCGGCCAAGGGATTGGTCTGGTCCATGAACTGGCTCAGGGCGTTAGTGCCGAAGAAACTGTTGATGACACCGCCAAGGCTCTTGCTTGTCAGCAGATCGGTGGGAGTGAACACTTCATTGTCGCGGACGTTCATGCGCTCGCGAATGGTGCGGATCATGCGGGCCAAGCCGATAGCGAACTGATTGGCGAGCTGCTCGCCTACAGTACGAACGCGACGGTTGCTCAGGTGGTCGATATCATCGACGCTTGCCTTGGAGTTGACGAGTTCAATCAGATACTTGATGATCTCGATGATGTCCTCCTTCGTCAGCACACGAATGCTCGGGTCAGTATCCAAGCCAAGCTTATGGTTGATGCGATAGCGGCCTACCTCGCCCAAGTCGTAACGCTTCTCGCTGAAGAAGAGATTGAGGATGACTTCCTTGGCGCTGGCATCATCGACGGGGTCGGCATTGCGCAGCTGCTTGTATATGTAGCTGATGGCCTCCTTCTCGCTGTTGGTGGCATCCTTCTGGAAAGTATTGAAGATGATGCTATAGTCCGACGACTGAGCGTCTTCCTTATGAACAAGTACAGAAGGTACATTGCTGGCCATGATCTTGTCGATGGCTTCCTCGTCGAGCACATTCTCGCGATCCAGGACAATCTCATTACGCTCGATGGATACGACTTCACCGGTGTCTTCATCGACGAAGTCCTCTATCCAGCTCTTCAGCACACGCGCGGCAAGCTTCTGCCCGATGTGTTTCTTCAGGTTCTCGCGCGTAGCCTGAACCTCCTCTGCAAGGTTGAAGATCTGGAGAATGTCTTTATCATTTTCGAATCCGATGGCACGAAGCAGCGTCGTTACGGGCAGCTTCTTCTTACGGTCGATGTACGCGTACATTACGTTATTTATGTCCGTAGCGAACTCAATCCAGCTGCCCTTGAAGGGGATGATGCGGGCAGAATAGAGCAGAGAGCCATTGGCATGCACACTGCTGCCGAAGAAGACACCGGGCGAACGGTGCAACTGCGAAACCACAACGCGTTCGGCACCATTGATGATGAAGGTGCCGTTGTCCGTCATGTAAGGGATGAAGCCCAGGAACACATCCTGGACGACTGTGTCGAAGTCTTCATGGTCGGGGTCGTCACAGCTCAGCTTCAGCTTCGCCTTCAAGGGCACGCTGTAGGTGAGGTCACGCTCCAGACACTCCTCGATAGTATAGCGAGGGGGGTCGATGAAATAATCGAGAAACTCCAGATTAAAGTTGTTGCGCGTGTCGTTAATCGGGAAATTCTCAGAGAAGACCTTGTACAAACCATCGTACTTCCTCAGTTCAGGAGGAGTATCGAGTTGAAGGAAGTCCTTGAAAGACTTCAGCTGCACTTCCAGAAAGTCGGGATAAGCCAGCGGACTCTTCACAGAAGCGAAATTAACTCTCTGATTCTTTTTGTTAGCCATCTAAACTTGTATTGTTATCTCGTGATTTTTTATGTGGCACGCCCGGTTCGCCGACCAGGCACGTTATGTTTGCCAACGCGACGTGTCAAGTTTGCAATCGCGACACGTCATGTTTGAAATCGGGACACGTCGCGTTTTTCGATGCGACTCATCGTCTGAAAATGAAGGACTTTTCTTTGGTGCGGAAACTCACGAAGAAGTTTATAGACACAAAAAGGCAAAGAACCCTCTACCAGAGGATCCTTTACCTAAGTCCCTTTTCAGGGTGAGTATTACTTCAGTTCAACCTCAGCGCCAGCTTCCTCGAGGGTCTTCTTCAGAGCCTCTGCGTCAGCCTTAGGCATGCCTTCCTTCAGCACGCTGGGAGCGCCGTCAACCATTTCCTTTGCTTCCTTCAGGCCAAGACCGCAAGCTTCCTTGACAGCCTTAACGACCTGCAGCTTAGCAGCACCTGCACTCTTGAGGACAACGTCGAAGTCGGTCTTCTCCTCAGCGGCAGCAGCACCACCTTCAGCACCAGCAGCAACAACAACAGCAGCTGCTGCAGGCTCGATGCCATAGGTTTCCTTAAGTTCGTTCTTAAGATCAATTACTTCCTGTACTGTGAGCGCTACGAGCTCAGCAGCAATAGCCTTAATATCAGCCATTTCTTTAATGTATTTAAGTTGTTATTATACTTGGTTAATTACTCAGCAGCTGCTTCGGCTGCAGGTTCTGTTGCAGCTTCAGCCGCAGGCTCAGCTGCAACTTCGGCAGCGGGCTCAGCAGCCTTTGCCTCCTCCTTGTTCTCCAAAGCGCTCAAGACGTTCATAATCGGAGATTCGAGAGCAGCAATTACATCTGCAATCAGTTCATTCTTACTCTTCAGAGCAACGAGAGTGTTCAACTGGTCAGCACCTACATAGATGGCACCCTCGGCATAAGCAGCCTTGAATGCGGGCTTCTCCTGTTTCTTGCTGTTCAGTTCCTTAATGAGCTTCGCAGGAGCATTCGCAGTCTCCGTAAGGAGCAATGCCGTTGTTCCAACCAATACAGGCTTCAGCTCATCGAAGTTCTCTTCCGCATTCTCAAGAGCCTTGTTCATCAGAGTGTTCTTCACAACGACCATCTTCAGGCCATTCTCGAAACACTTGCGACGCAAGCTGCTCGTGCTGGCAGCATTCATGCCCTCAACATCTACGAGGTAGAAGTGAGGATACTGCTTCAACAGTTCGCCAAGTTGCGCGATAACTGCAATTTTATCTTCCTTTCTCATGATGATACAGCTTTATTAGATTTCCTCAGTAGCCTTAGGATCAACCTTGATGCCGCGGCTCATTGTACTTGAAAGATAAATACTCTTGATGTATGTACCCTTAGCAGCAGCAGGCTTCAACTTGTTGATAGTCGAGATGAACTCCTTTGCATTCTGAGCGATCATGTCAGCAGTGAAAGACACTTTGCCGATTGAGGTATGCACGATACCAGTCTTGTCGACCTTGAAGTCAATCTTACCCTGCTTCACTTCACGGACAGCCTTGGCTACATCCATAGTAACAGTTCCACTCTTGGGGTTCGGCATCAAGCCACGAGGACCGAGCACACGACCCAGCGCACCAATCTTACCCATAATGGAGGGCATCGTGATGATGACGTCGATATCAGTCCATCCACCCTTAATCTTCTCGATATACTCATCGAGACCTACATAGTCAGCGCCTGCTTCCTTTGCAGCAGCTTCAGCATCCGGTGTGCAGAGGCAGAGCACCCGAGTCACCTTACCCGTACCGTTGGGCAGTGACACGACGCCACGAACCATCTGGTTTGCCTTCCTGGGGTCAACGCCCAGACGCACATCAATGTCAACAGAAGCATCGAACTTGGTGGTGGTAATCTCCTTCACCAAGGCAGCAGCTTCCTTCAAGGTGTATGCCTTCCCTGCTTCAATCTTATCAGCTACCAACTTCTGATTCTTTGTCAGTTTACTCATCTTAATTGAAGTTTAAATTATTCACCAGGGAACTCACCCTTGACAGTGATACCCATACTTCTGGCTGTACCTGCAACCAATTTCATTGCAGACTCAACTGTAAAGCAATTCAAGTCAGGCATCTTGTCCTGAGCAATGGTGCGAACCTGATCCCAAGTAATCTGGGCAACCTTCTTACGGTTGGGCTCTGCACTACCGCCCTTGATCTTAGCAGCCTCCATCAACTGTACTGCCACAGGAGGAGTCTTGACAACGAAGTCATAAGACTTGTCCGTATAGTAAGTGATGACGACAGGCAGCACCTTGCCGGCACGATCCTGTGTTCTGGCGTTGAATGCTTTGCAGAAATCCATGATGTTGATTCCCTTAGAACCCAAAGCGGGACCTACTGGGGGAGATGGATTTGCAGCGCCTCCTTTAATCTGTAATTTGATTAATCCAGCAACTTCTTTAGCCATTTGATTATACTTTATTATTAATGATAATGTGAGGCCTCAGGGCACGTAACAAAATACCCTAAAGCTTCTCGACTTGAGTAAAACCAAGCTCTACGGGCGTCTTGCGACCGAAGATCTTGACCATAACCTTCAGCTTCTTCTTTTCGCTATTGACCTCCTCGACAGTGGCATCAAATCCGCTGAACGGACCGTCGGTTACCTTAACGCTCTCACCAACCTCGAAGGAGATGAAAACATCTTCGGGCATTTCTGCCATTTCGTCGATGGTGCCAAGCATCTGGCTGACCTCAGCAGGTCTCAGAGGCATGGGTTTGTTGCTTGAACGGGAATCATTAAGGAAGCCCATCACGTTAGACACTTCGCGCAAACGAGCTTGAGTCTCTCCCACCAGCTCTGCTTCAACGAAGACATAACCGGGGTAGCGATTCTTCTCTTTGATTTTGCGCTTGCCTGCGGAGACAGTGACAACCTTCTCTGTAGGAATCAGCACTTGAGAGACATGTTTGGCGAAATCGGGCACATTGTTCATCAGCGCCTCGATTACCTCCTTTACCTTGCCCTCTTTACCACTGATAGCACGCAACACGTACCATTTCATTCCAGCGTCCGCCATTTCCAAAGAAATACTTTATCGCAGCAAACCATAGATGACTTCCATTCCAGACTGGAACACGAAGTCCATAACGAAAACTACCAGTGCTATGCATAGGGAAGCAGTTAATACTACAACAGCACTGTTCATAAGCTCTGAACGTGTAGGCCAAGTTGTTTGGTTTACCAGTTCGTTGTATGATTCTTTACAATACTTCTTAATCTTTTCGAACATAACTTTGACAGTTTAGCACGGGAAGTAAGACTCGAACTCACGACCCTCGGTTTTGGAGACCGATGCTCTACCAACTGAGCTATTCCCGTATTTTGGGTGGGTAAACATTGTCCACCCACCCAATTTATCGTCTTTGAGTATTACCGAAAAAGCGGTTTCTTAGTCGAATACTTCAGTAATCTGACCAGAGCCTACGGTGCGACCACCCTCACGGATAGCGAAGCGGAGACCTACGTTCAGAGCCACAGCGTAGATGAGCTCAACCTTAATCTCTACGTTATCACCAGGCATTACCATCTCGATTCCATCGGGAAGATGAATCTCACCGGTGCAGTCCATGGTGCGCAGGTAGAACTGAGGACGATACTTGTTGCCGAACGGAGTGTGACGGCCACCTTCTTCCTTCTTCAGTACATAGATAGAAGCCTTGAAGCCCTTGTGAGGAGTGATTGCACCCGGGTGGGTAATAACCATACCACGCTTAACTTCCTGCTTGTCGATACCACGGAGGAGCAGACCTACGTTATCGCCAGCCTCACCTTCGTCGAGAATCTTGCGGAACATCTCGACACCAGTGATGACAGACTTCTTGTCCTCACCAAGACCGAGGATCTGAACTTCGTCACCAACCTTAACGACACCAGTCTCGATACGACCGGTAGCAACGGTACCACGACCTGTGATAGAGAAGACGTCCTCGACGGGCATCAAGAATGCCTTATCCTTGTCGCGGACGGGCTCCTGAATCCAGTTGTCACAAGCGTCCATGAGTTCCATGACCTTAGCTTCCCATTCGGGCACACCGTTCAGGGCGCCGAGAGCAGAGCCACGGATGAATGGAGTATCCTCCTCGAACTCATACTGAGCGAGAAGTTCCTGCATTTCCATCTCAACGAGTTCGAGCATTTCCTCGTCCTCAACCATGTCACACTTGTTCAGGAACACAACCAGACGGGGAACGTTCACCTGACGAGCGAGCAGGATGTGCTCACGAGTCTGAGGCATAGGACCGTCAGTTGCAGCAACTACGATGATAGCACCGTCCATCTGAGCAGCACCAGTTACCATGTTCTTCACATAGTCGGCGTGACCCGGGCAGTCCACGTGAGCGTAGTGACGCTTTGCAGTCTCGTACTCAACGTGAGCAGTGTTGATGGTGATACCGCGCTCCTTCTCTTCGGGAGCATTGTCAATCTGGTCGAAAGACTTAATCTCAGACAGACCCTGCTTTGCCAATACTGTGGTGATAGCAGCAGTCAGAGTAGTCTTACCGTGGTCGACATGACCAATAGTACCAATGTTCACATGAGGTTTGGTACGTTCGAATTTTTCTTTTGCCATAACGTTGTTTTTACTATATTAAATAATGTAGTTAATTGTTTTCTTTTTCATCTTTGCTTGAGCTGCTTCCGAGAGTTGAACTCGGGACCTCATCCTTACCAAGGATGCGCTCTACCACTGAGCTAAAGCAGCAACGCGTGTTATTACATCTCACTTATAGAGAGCGGAAGACGGGGCTCAAACCCGCGACCCCCAGCTTGGAAGGCTAGTGCTCTATCGACTGAGCTACTTCCGCATTTTCTTGTGAAGACTGGTTCTCCACATTTCCTTCAGTAAGATGTGGGTGGTGATGGATTCGAACCACCGAAGGCGAAAGCCAGCAGATTTACAGTCTGCCCCATTTGGCCACTCTGGTAACCACCCTTTCTTTTTCTATTCAGCCACCACTCTTGGTTTGCTGAGCCTCTTGTCGGATTCGAACCAACGACCCCGAGATTACAAATCACGTGCTCTGGCCAACTGAGCTAAAGAGGCGATTTACAGCCAACAGGCGTACGCAAGACGCCTAATCGGCTGCAAAATTACATATATTTTTTGAACCAGCAAAAGGTTTGGTCGTTTTTTTAACGATTTTTTTGCTTTTCCTTGTATTTGGAAGCTTGCCGCAGCAAAGAATCCACTGTTTGGTCGATTGCTTCTTCGAATGTGTTGCATGTTTCCTGAGCGAACAGTTCGGTGCCTGGCAGTATTGCTCTCAGTGCAGCTTCCTTGTTCATTGCGGTCTCAGGTTTTACAACCTTAAGTGACACCTCTATCCTTCCTATTTCATCGTTGAACTTTGCGAGTTTGGAGAGTTTCTTCTCTATGAATTTCTCCAACTTCTCTGTTGCCTCAAAGTGAATTGCCTGAATTTTAATTTCCATAGTTACCTCCTTTTGTTTTGGCTCGGGGATGAGCCTGATTATACATTTCTTTCAATTGCTCGAAAGTGGTGTGCGTATAGATTTCAGTCGTTGACAGGCTTTCGTGCCCCAGCAGTTCCTTGACGGACTGGAGGTCGGCCTGATGGTTGAGCATTGCCGTGGCGAATGTGTGCCGAAGCACATGTGGGCTGTTGCGCTGCTGTGTGGTGACCATCGACAAGTACCTCTTGACGATGTTTCGCACCTTGGCGGGAGTCATTCTTTGTCCGCTCCTTTCGTCAAGGAAGAGGCTTGTGCTTTCCTCGTGTCGCTTTGCGAAGGCATCGCGCACTGCCAGATACTGCCGCAGGCTGTCGCCAAACTCATCGCCGTAAGGGATGATGCGTTGCTTGTTGCGTTTCCCTGTGACTTTAAGCTGCATCTGGTCCAGGTCCACATCTCTGTCATTGAGGCCTATGAGTTCTGAGAGCCTGATTCCTGTGGAATAGAATGTGAGCAGGATCATACGGTCGCGCATCCCTTGGTAGTCGTCGCTGAAGAAGTCACTGTCGAAGAGTCTGTCCATTTCCTTTTCACGGACATAAGCCGGCAGTCTCTTTTCGACTTTCGGACCTGACATGTTGTGCACCGGGTCTTTTTCTACCAAGCCACGGCGCAGCAGGAACTTGTAGAAGGAGCGCAGCGAACTGAGGCGTCGGCGGACACTTGTGGCCGCGTTTCCCTTGTCCATCATCTCCACTACCCATTGCCTCACGATGTCGGCAGGCATTTCAGCCCAGCTCAGGCTGCTGTCAATTGCTTCATAGAACCGCTTGAACGCTTCCAAGTCGGCTTGATAACTTTCGGTTGTCTTGCTGGAATAATTCCGTTCGAACCTAAGGTAATCTATGAAGTCTTCAATCCAATTCACGCACTTCGCTTACTGTTTCTTCTGCGAAGGTAATGTTTTTTTCTGACAATCCAAAGAGAAAAGTCAAAAATTTAAGGACTTTTTAATCTTCTACGCGGTGGAGCTTCTGTACATAGACAGCGCGTTCCATGGCGAGACGCTTCAGAACGGAGGGCTTGTCGAACTGCTGACGTGCGCGGAGTTCTTTCACTACGCCTGTCTTTTCGAACTTACGCTTGAACTTCTTCAATGCCCTTTCGATGTTCTCACCTTCTTTTACGGGTACTACAATCATTGTTTCTTTTTTTGTTGTTTTTAATAGGTTTGTTTGCTTATATAGCTAAAATGCGGCGCAAAATTACACATACTTTTTGAATTGGCAAAGCTTTTTTAGGAAAAAATTACACTAAGTATGTGCAGACGTCACTTGTCGCCCCTGAAAACATGACATGTCATGTCGGGAAAGATGACGTGTCGAGACAACAAATCAGACACGTCGCGCTTGCAATGGCGACGTGTCTGATTTCGTATTGTGCTTGGAGACCTCGCACTTCTTCTGATGAGCTGTGCCTATATATTATATATAATGTACGCGCGCATTACAGGTTGGCGTTGTCGTCCTTCCAGTTTGCAACGGGCGGGATGATGCCGAGGTCGATGATCTCGTCGCGCATCTTCTGCAGGTGTTCGTAGGAAGCCTGGAGGGCTGCCATCTCCTCGGCGGTGCCTTCGGGAGCGGTGAAGTGCACGCCGTCCTTGTCGATGACGGTGGGCATTGCCATCATAACGTTCTTGAAGCCACACTTGTCGCAGTTCACGTAGCAACCTGCGGGCCACTTGAAGGGCTCGCCGCCCATGGCGCCTTCTATCATCTTGACGGCCTGGTAGGCTGGACTCTGGAATGAGGAACGACCGCGAAGTTTGATGATGTTCGAGCCGCCCTGGGTGGTCATGTGCTTGATTTCTGCCCAGCGTTCCTCGGAGAGTGGGAGCTCGCTGAGGGGCTTGCCGTCGATCTTGGCCTTAGAAGCGAAGACTGCCATCTGTTCGCCGTGGCCGCCGTAAGTATAGGCGTCGGTCACCTTGTCCTGTTGCACGCCGAATTCCTGCGCGAGCTGCTGCTGCAGGCGTGTGGAGTCGAGGGCTGCGAGAGAGGTGAGCTGGTTGGGCTTCAAGCCGGAATGGATGAGAGCCGTGAGGGCAGTCACGTCGGCGGGATTGAAGATGACGACCACATGCTTCACGTCGGGGCAGTACTTCTTGATGTTCTCGCCGAAGTCGGCTGCAATCTGGCAGTTGCCCTTCAGCAGGTCTTCGCGCGTCATGCCCTCCTTGCGGGGAGCGCCGCCACTGGAGATGATGTACTTTGCACCGGTGAAAGCCTCGGCAGCATCTACGGTGTAGGAGATGTTGGCACCGGGAAAAGCGCAGTGGCACATCTCGTCGTAGACGCCATGCACACCTGGCTCATAGATGTCGTACAAACTGATGTTTGGGGTGAGGCCGAGCATCAAGACGCTCTGCACCATGTTAGAGCCGATCATGCCACCGGCGCCAACGATAACGAGTTTTTCGTCTGTAAGGAATTTCATGATTGTTGATGTTTTACTGGTTAACATATAATATTTGCCTGCAAAGTTAATGATTTTTCGTCAAGCCTCAAAACTTTTTGCATAAAAAAACACTACCTTCTGCCAAAACAGACTGAAAGTCTGACGGGCGCCCATTTATGGGCTGGCCGACAGCCCGGAAGGGACCGCCCAATCTTCAGGTCGCCGGCAGGATGGCGGGATGATTTCCGCGGGCCGACGACGGCTCTGGAACGTGCCGAAAGTCGGAGTCGACTTGCGACTGTCATTTGCAGAAGAGGCCCTGGTCGACGAGTCTTCCGGCGGAAAATCTTTTACAAAATTCGCCTGCGGGAAACGTCTCGCCGTGCCATGCGACGAGTGAGTCATCCGAACGGCACGTGAGAACTTTGCCAACGACACGCGTGGTCTTTGGAAAAACCTCTGGTGAAGTTGGACGGCCTTTCACGTCGATTTTCGTCCAGGATTGACTGAATGTTTGCAGCACGACAGCCAGAACTGATACTTTCGTGACATCACGATGAAAACCGCCTCGTTGCAACCCTCTGATTTTCAGTAGTGACTTGAATAGAGACATTTTCTCGGGACGGGTGGCACCAAGTGCCGCAGAAGGTAAAAAAACGGGAAAATGAAGGGACGGAGAGGAAAAATCTTGACAAAAGCGACCGGACATCACCCGCCAGGGCACACGTCCGACGACCCGTTCCGACGTTTTGACAAAGTCCGCCTGAGACAAACTGCCGGTACAAAATACCGCATTTCCCTCACTTTCTTCGCCATGTTCTTGCAGGATTTCTGAAAAAGGCGTACTTTTGCACTCACATATATAATATTGAAATCATTTATTCACTAACCTAAAATCATTAAAGATCATGCGTGTCATCATTGAACCCGACTACGAGAACCTGAGCCGCTGGGCAGCCGAATATGTTGCCGCGAAAATCAACGCAGCCAATCCAACCGCAGAGAAACCCTTCAAGCTGGGATGCCCCACAGGTTCCTCGCCACTCGGACTCTACAAACATCTCGTGGAGATGAACAAGGCCGGCAAGGTCTCTTTCCAGAACGTCATCACCTTCAACATGGATGAATACGTCGGCCTGCCCGAAGAACATCCCGAAAGCTACCACAGCTTCATGTGGACGAATTTCTTCTCGCACATCGACATCAAGAAAGAAAACGTGCACATCCTGAACGGAAACGCCAAGGACCTCGCCGCAGAATGCGCCCAGTACGAGGCAGCAATCCAGGCAGCAGGAGGCATCGACCTCTTCATGGGAGGCATAGGCCCCGACGGACATATCGCTTTCAACGAACCCTTCAGCTCACTGCAAAGCCGCACACGCGTCAAGAGCCTCACCACGGACACTATCATCGCCAACAGCCGCTTCTTCGATAACGACGTGAACCTCGTGCCGAAGACAGCCCTCACCGTAGGCGTCGGCACCGTGATGGACGCCAAGGAAGTGCTCATCGTCGTCAACGGACACAACAAGGCCCGTGCCCTGCAGCATGCCATCGAGTGCGGAGTAAGCCAGGAGTGGACCATCAGCGCCCTGCAGATGCATCCGCACGCCATCATCGTCTGCGACGAAGCAGCCACCGATGAGCTCAAGCATGGCACATACAAGTACTTCAAAGACATCGAGAAAGATAACCTCTAAAACAAGACAAGAATGCTAACGACAGTCATCGGCCTCTTGACAGGAATCCTGGCAGGCTTCATCGCAAGCAAGCTGCAAAGCGGTTCGGGCAAGGGTCTTCTCATCAATCTCTTCCTCGGAGTCATCGGCAGCGTAGTGGGCGGATGGGTATACAACCTGTTAGGCCTCACTGCAAATGGTTTCCTCGGCACCCTGGTATGTGCCGTCATCGGAGCGCTCATCGTGCTCTGGGTCGTCTCAAAGATTAAGTGACATCACCTCCCGGCCTCATCGACAAGACGAGACCGGGAGTATTTTTTCACTGCACCTCCACTGTAAATAAATGTTAAAAAGCAGTGGCGACGACAAAATTCTTCACACATCATTCCTCATTCTTCATTTTTTTGTTGTACCTTTGCACCGCAAATGAAGGAAGACACCCCTGGTGAGTCATCGTCAGCAACGGCCTGACTTCCTGCCTGCCAGCCTTCGATTTGTTTACACGGTGCCTATAGTTCAGTTGGTTAGAGCGTCAGATTGTGGTTCTGAATGTCGTCGGTTCGAGTCCGACTAGGCACCCACAAGACAAGGGAAGCAAGGTCACGCGACCTCACTTCCCTTTCTTCGTCACCTCACGTCGCACCCCTCGCGCCCCGTCACGCGGGCAGGAGAAACAAAAGCAGCGAGCCCGGCTCATGGCCAGACTCGCTGCTTTCACGTATGAAGTTCTGTCTTATTTCGTGCTGAACTTGTAGAGAGTTGTCGTGGCATACTCTTCGCCGGGACGAAGCGTCGTGGTGGGCCACTCAGGATGGTTGGGGCTGTCGGGATAGTGCTGGGTCTCGAAGCAGAATGCACTGCGCTGAGGATACCTCACACCTTGCTTGCCGACAAAGCTGCCATCCAGGAAGTTGCCTGCATAGAACTGCACACCGGGCTGGTCGGTAAACATATCCATTTGAATGCCGCTGTTCGGGTCGTAGAGTGTAGCGAAAGGCTTTGTGATGTCGCCCTTCGTGTTGAGAATCCAGTTGTGGTCATAACCGTTACCATTGGCAATCTGCTGGTTGCTCACGTCGTTGATGCGTTCACCAATGACGGTAGGTGTGCGGAAGTCAAAAGGCGTGCCTTCCACGTCGAGGACTTCACCAGTAACTGCAACGTCGGCATCAACAGCGGTGAATTGATCAGCATCGAGCCAAAGCACTTCGTCGAGGCAATCTTTCGAGCCGTCGCCGCTGAGGTTGAAATAACAATGGTTGGTCAAGTTCAGGACCGTTGCCTTGTCTGTAGTCGCAAAATAGCTAATCTGCAGTCCATTGTCGTCCGTGACGATATAAGTCACCGTTACCTTGATGTTGCCGGGATAGCCATCTTCGCCGTCGGCACTTGTGGTGCTGAATGCAATGCTCTTGTCATCGATGGGCTCAGCCGTCCAGATACGGTTGTGGAAGGCAACCGGGCCACCTCCATGCAGGCTGTTAGGACCGTTGTTGATGGGAAGCTGATAGCTCTCGCCATCGAGCGTGAACTGACCCTTGGCAATGCGATTGCCGTAGCGTCCGATAAGGGCTCCGAAGTTGCAGCCTTCAGCACCGTAATTCACATAGTCGGCGATGTTGTCATGTCCGAGGCAGACATCCGTCATGTTGCCATCCTTGTCAGGAACCATGATGCTGACAATGCGGCCACCGAAGTTGGTGAAACACACCTCCATGCCCGCATCGTTCTTAATAACATACAGAGATGTCGAGTCGCTTTCAAAGTCAGCGGGATTGAGACCAGAGAGTGTGAGGCTATCCGCACTCCCATCATTGACGTCTGTCTTGCCCTCGCAAGAAGTCAGACCAAGTCCTGCAACGATAGCAGCAAGACCAAGGAAAAGATTCTTCTTCATGATAAATAAATTAAGTATTGCTATGCTTATCTTTCTGCCACAAAGTTACAACTATACAATCAAAAAGCAAAAAAAAGAGCATAAAATGTTGCTTTGTATTGAAAATTCAGCTAACTTTGTGGGCAAACATAACTGAACTACACATGTCATATCCCGTAAAACGTATCAAACTGCTCATTATCACCGTTTGTGCCGTATTCTTGTGGAATTGCACAGAAACTGTCGACACATCGTCACGCTATGTCTTCCACGAAGAAACCATCCTGAGCTATTTGGAAAAGCATGAAGCCTACAGGAGCTATGTCGACGTACTTAAGCAGGTAAACATCAGCGAAGCCAGTGACTCGAAGGTAAGCCAGCTGCTGAGTGCCCGAGGTGTTTACACGGTATTCGCCCCCAATAATGATGCCATACAAAAGTATCTCGAGAGCCTCGTCGAGGAAGGACTCATCACAGAACCTTCGTGGGATGCTTTCCCCAGTGAACATAAAGCAGACTCCATCCGCAAAGTCATCGTATATAACAGTATCATCGATGGCGGAAACGAGCTGAACGCCTACTTCTACTCATCGAACTTCCCTAATGATAAAGACGAGTTTACACTCGGGACACTCAACGACAAGAAACTTTCCGTAAGGCGGCCCAACAGCCAAACCGACAGCATCTACATCAACGACAACTGTCCTGTCAGCAGTACAGAGCGAGATATTCTGGCCCTCAACGGCATCATCCATCAGATGGAGAAAGTCATCGCGCCCAAGGACATCACTGCCACCAGCTATATCCAGCAATGTCTGGACGAACAGAGGGAAGGCTTCCTTACATGTTTCCGCGTCATTCAGGCTTGCGGTCTGCTCGACACGCTCAACAAGATACGCGATGAGAAATACGAGACGCTCTACCAGACCGGACAGATAAAGGACCTGGAAGGCATGCATGATAGCTATGGATTTGCCGAGGGTGACATTGGCTATGCACCCAAGCATCGCCTTTACGGATTCACTATCTTTGCTGAACCCGACGAGCTCTGGCGCCGTGAGGGCATCGATCCCAAAGACCCAGACCTGCTGAGAAAACTCACGCAATGGATACTCGACAACCATCAGTATAGCGATGATGACCATTTCACTACCGACGAAAACTATCGGAGCGAAGACCACCTGCTATATCAAACCTACCACATATTGCCTATGCGTATCCCGAAAGGCAAACTTGTGTTCCACATCAATGAGTATGGCTACAATCAAAGCAAGCCTTACCAATATTCTATTCCCGTCTATGAGTTCTACACGACGATGGGCAAGCGTCGTCTCTTTAAACTAATGGAGAGCGGTGCCAGCAATGGTGTCTGGATTAACCGTTTCCCCAATACTGACAACGGGCGGCACGGCACAGGAGAAGAGATCGGATGTGATGCGGACAAAATGGGCAGCCTCGTTGATACGGAGTCGGACCTGGCCATCCTCAACGATATGGTCAACTGCAACATATATCCCATCAGCGAACCCATTTCCTACGACGACAAGACACGCGACAACCTGTATCGCAATCGCATTCGTTTCGACGGCATGAGCCTCTTCCCCGAAGCAATGAACAACGACATCCGACTCAAGAAAGCATCTGAAGAGCGATACAAGCACGTCTATATTCCTAACACTGTCCGCTCTTACAACTACCTCGAAAACATGCAGCAGAACTCCGACATGAACTTTGTCTACTACAATGCCTGGAATGACGACTGGTGCAACCTGAACCGAGACGAGATGAAGGCCGTAGGCAGGTTCGATGTCATGTTCACCCTTCCTCCCGTTCCTCGCCGCGGAACCTATGAAGTTCGATATAAGGTTCTTGCCAATAGTAATCGTGGTGTGGCACAAATCTACTTTGGTTCCGACCCGGAAAAGCTGCCCGTTGCAGGCATTCCCATTGACCTGACGATGGACTGCCGCAATGCTCTCGATGCCTTGAAAGTGGGTTGGGAGGACGACAATCCTAATGACGATGACTACACAGCCGAGATTGACAAGCGCATGCGCAACAATGGCTACATGAAGGGGCCGAAGTCTATCAACTCCAATGACGGCACGGAACGAGACAAGAGCGACCGTGAAAACATCCGACACATCTTTGTGCGTCAGACGCTCGATCCCGACAAGACGTACTACATCCGCTTAAAGTCTGTCTTGGATTCCGACCGTAAAGAGTTCTACATGGACTTCATCGAATACTGCGCGAAAGAAATCTACGACAATCCCGAGAAGCCGGAAGACATCTGGTGAGCAGTCGACGCCGCTCACCCTTCCTGAGGGGAAGGGGAACTTCACTTGTCAAAACATAAAACTTCACCTGTCAAAACATAAAACTTCACCTGTCAAAACATAAAACACACCCTGTTAAGTTGACCGACTTAAGAGGGTGTGTTTTTTATTGTAACGGTAGGGATGGGTCGACTTATGCTCCCACGATCCACTTGCTGCCTGGCAGCAGGGTGATGAGCTTCGTGGTGATGAAGCAGCAGACGAACGTGCCTACGGCAATAACCGGTATAGCCAGCCACACGGGAAGCAGGGGTTCTGCCACGCTGCCACCAATGACGTAGCTTGCAATGGGAGCAAGGAAGAACAGATGCATCAGGTACATGCCGAAGCTGAGATTAGCCAAGGAGGTGATGATACGCGGTGCCGGACGGTGAATCGTCGAGAAGAGGAGGAAGAGTCCAAACGTGGCGAGAAGCACATTGGGCGTACAGAACTCCCAACTCCACTCGAGCATCGGGGTCTCGATGGCAACGCCCGGGACACCTTTCATCCAGAAGCTCGTAAACACTGCTCCGATGATGAAGCACCACAGTCCGACGTGCATCCTCTTACTGTCCGTCCAGTGGATATGGAAGCGGATGTAGTGCGCAAGGACAAGATATCCGAGGTAACCCGAGCAGTACCAAAGGGCATGGAAGCCGTTCCAGAAGCACTCGCCCCACAGTTCCTGACTGACAAACCTATGAAGCCAGGGCAGGAGTGTCGAGAATGCGAAGATGTAGAGGAACAGGCGTTCGTCCTTCGCGGAAGCCTTTTCGAGCCAGGGCGACACGACGGGGATGATGAGATAGAGGCTGATGAGTGGGTACATGAACCAAAGGTGTCCGGCCATCGACGGGAAATTCCAGGGCAAGAGACGCAGGTCGGCCATCGACGCTTCCCACGTCATGCCTCCCCAAGCCAGCGGGAGGAAGCAGTAGAGAAGCATGAAGATGAACATCGGAGGCAGTATGCGGAGGAACCGACGCTTGTAGAAGGCGCCCATGCTCAAGCCTGGTTTCATCGGAACGAGCAGGAACGCACTGATGGTCACGAAGAGAGGTACTGCCGTGCGCGCAACGGTTCCGTCGTAGAAAGCCACCCAGAAGCGGTTGGATTCATTGGCAAGTTTGGCCATGTTGCCAGCCAGTCCGCTGTCGTCGGCACCATAGAAGTTCTCACTCGCATGTACGAGCATCACCATGAAACACGCGATGACGCGTATCCAGTCAACGAACGCTATGCGTTCTTCAGTTGTTTGTTGTGTCATTGTCTTGAGTATTTTGAGTGATTTGATTAGCTTGAGCGCTCTGATTGGGCTGAGGTTTCTTGATGGAGGCACAGATGATCTTGCGTACCTTCATCGGCTCTTCGATGCAATGCACCTGGTGGGAAGTGCCGCCGCTACCTACCATCTCGACACAACCTGTGCCGAGGATGCGCTGCCAGAGCGACTGGTAGAAGTTCACGGTTTCAATGCGAGCCAGAGGAATCTCAGTCATCTTGATGTTGAAGATGCCGTCCTTCTGCACGAAGCGGGTGTCGGTGATGGCAAACTCGCTGCGCGTCCTGACGATGCGCCCCACTATCCAGATGATGAAAGCCAGCACGAACAAGGCAATGCCTGCGTAAAAATACACACTCTTATTCTCTGCGGGTTGCTTGTAGGCCACGCAGATGACTGCAATGCCGATGCAAGTCAGCAGCAGGGAGAAAAAGATGTAGCGGAAGATGTACGACCAGTGAAGCCGTCCCTTGAAGATAATTGTCTCGCCTTCCTCAAGGCTCTGTTTGATGTAGTTTGCCATTTCGTTATTGATTAAATCTCTGCAAATTTAGTGAAATTATCCGAATAAACAGCTCGTCCCACTTATTTTTTCATGTTTAGGCACACTTTTCATCGCCTGGCGCCACCCATCCACCTGCTTATCTTCTTTTGTTGGTGTCCGGCATAAAACGGCAGGAAGCCCCCTTTGTCTATAATGTGACGTTTTTCACCCTACAGTCGCACTGCCAATAGGGACGTGTCGCTCTGCCCGTAGGGACGCGTCGCATTGACCATAGGGACGCGTCCCTACTTGTGGCCCGACACGTGTAAACGCACGGGGTATAGTCAAGGATGGAACTTATTTACCGGACACCTCTGATTTCCTTTCATCTCCTGTTTCCTTATTATTGGAGAAAAACACTATCTTTGCAGGCGAAAGGATACACAATATTATATATAATTATGGAAACCTGCACGCCCGGCGTGACATTTCGCGACTTTATGTCTATATAAAGCAGAACGAAGAAAAGACAATGACAGACGGCGACAACATCATCTTAGAACGCATCCGCGGCGGCGAGGCAAAGGAGTTCGGCCAGCTCGTGAAGCGTTACGGACCGCAGCTCATGGTGTTCGTCGGACGCATTGTCAAGGTGCAGGAGGACACCGAGGACGTGGTGCAGAACACTTTCGTCGCGGCCTATCAGCACCTGAAGGACTTCGACCCGCAGCGGGCTTCACTCCCGACGTGGCTCCAACGCATTGCCTATCACGAGGCGCTCTACCATCTGCGAAAGCACAGACGACAGGTCGTGCTGCCGCTCGACATAAGTGACGACGTGCCGGACGAGCTGCCGGAAGACACCACGGCACAGCAACTCGACGAAGCCATTCAGCAACTCTCGCCCGAAGACCAGACGCTCCTGCAGCTCTTCTACTTCGACGGACGCTCTCTCAAAGAGATTGCCTACATCACAGACAAGGCGAACGATGCCACGGCTCGCGAGGTGTCGCGCCTCACCAGCCAGCTCTATCGCATCCGCCAAAGACTCAGAATCATCTTAACACACAAGAAACCATGAATGACGACAAGCTTTTCCGCCAAGCCCTACAAAGGCAGAACGACCGGGCCGCAGGCATGAAGATGCCCGACGACATGGAGCAGAGGGTGATGGGAAGCCTCACCCCTCAAGCCACCAAGCGTCGCTGGCTCTATCCTCTATCGGCAATAGCCGTCGCCGCCAGCGTGCTCCTGCTCATTATGCTCAATGTAGGGAAGCAAGAGCCTGACGGGCAGACACCTGTTGTTGCAGAGGAAGTGACGGAGCCTAAGGACAATATGGAGGAAACGACGCAAGCGACAGCTCCTGAGGAAGTCACAGAACAGCCCGTCGCAGCCCAAACGGCAAAGCCTCAGCCAGCAAAGAAACGCAGGAAAGTCCGCAAGCCTATCCAAGAAGAAACTGTGCCCCGAGAAGCTGAGCCCGTACAAGCTGAGCCTGAGCAAGAGAATGAATACCTACCCCAACATCCCGACTTGTACCTGATGGCAGTAGCAGATGCCCGGGACATCCGCTCTCGAGGCGAACGCCTTTACCAGGAAGTAGCTCAGATCATTAATAACTCCAAAAATACAGAACGATGAAAAAGACTCTTTCCTTTATGCTTTTGGCAGCCTTTACTGCCACAACATCAGGGCAGCAACCCAATGCTCACCTCACTCAGTTGGAACAATACTTGCCAACACAAAGCATTAATGTCCGCAAGCAACAGGACAATAGTGCAGGAAGAACCACGTATAGTGTAAGCACGGGTATCATCAACCACACAGGTGGATGGGAATCCTATTTCAAGAAGGAAATGACCGAAGAAGAGAGAGGACAGCGTGTCCTCACGGTCAATAGCCGTATTACCGAGGAGCGTCAGAAGATAGAGGGAGTCATCGATTACTTCCGCACAACCTTCGCCAGCTTAGGCAAGGAGGCTTCGGAAAGCTACTTGTATGAGTTCCACAAGAACGGTTTGGACACCATCAAGTATTCCTATATGGGGCTTCCCAACGAAGCGGCCCACTTCGAATACTACAGTATTCCCCATAAAAACAATGACCATGGGATTATTGACTATAGCGACTATCACTTCTCTTACTATCACTCACATACTGTCTCCACAGGCATCAAAGAGGACGACATGAAGCCCTTCGACGGCGAAGCCTTCTGCCAGCACATTCAGCCCGTTCTGAAGAAGTTCATGAAGCTGAAGGGAGCGAAGGCTTATCCTGTGCATTGGCAGCACGACGAAGGATTCGAGAAAGATAATGACTTCTTCCTGACACGCAGATATGGCCGTGACAAGCATGAGTTCGAAACGCATCCAGGCCTTGTTACCGGCATGCACTACATCATTCCCTCTGAACACGAAGCCGAAGCAAAAGCCTTATACAAGGAACTGGATGCGCTGGCTCACGACTACGTCAACAGTCATCCCGAACAGCCCTACGCCTATAAATTCACTACTGAATTCGAAGGTTCAGACAGGGACCGCATTATTCATGGACTCCCCGATATGGTAAAAGGGAACATCCATAAAGGCAGCGACGAGTTCTTCCTCTGCTGCAAACGTGAACAGGACGGCAGCTACCACATCCTCACCCTCAACAGCAAAGGTGTCTATTGGGTTCCCGTCGACTATGCCATCCTGAAGAGCTATGTCAACGGAGAGAAGACTTACATCAAAGGCATGGAGCCGAAGGAGAAGTAAGATACATTTAGGTTTTTAGTTGACTTCGTCGGGCTAAAGCTTCCGCCTGAGCCTGAGCGGAGCGAAGAAGTTAATAAATCGGTGCGCCACCCTGCTCCTGCGTCGCGAGACGCGGGAGCTGGTTTTATCCTACTCATCGTGCGCGCCGCCGCTTCCCACCAGGAATCGTTTCAGATAGGTCTGCAAGGCATTCGTTGTCCCTGCATGCAAAGAACGGTGGCAGAACCTTTCTGACCTGCCACCTTTCCTTATTGACTCAATTTACTGCCACTTTCTTTCCACCTACGAGATAGATACCTCTGGGCAAACCCTTGAGCGTTGTCGCTTGTCTGCGAACGATCCTACCGTCAACCGTATAGACGTCAAAGGACTTATCTTCGTCGTAGATAGGAGCAATCGCGTCCCAGTCATCCACGACCTCAAACGCGTATGAGTATGTCTCTCCGAAGATTTCCGACCAGCCCTTTGCCCTGAAGTAGAGCGTGTGCATACCTACAGACAAGTTCTCCATGTCAACCTCCAGATTGACAATCCCCGGGCATACACCGGCGGCTGTCACAGGCTCCTGTTCGTCAATCCAGTATTCATAGCTGATGAGTTCGTCGTCGAAGATGCCGTTGTTGATGTAGAACGGTATCTGCTTCCATGCACCGCCTTCGCCTTGCTCGTTCAAGGTTCGGTAGTTGAAGAAGTGCAGGCCGTAGCTCATCTGGCTGATGTCGATGTCGAACTTCACTTCGCCACCTTCGAAAGGCATACGGTGCGGCTGTCGGTCGTAGCCAGTCACCCAGTACTCAATCCATGCACCTTCATCGGAGCATGGCCAGCCTTCGGGAATCATGAAAGCGATGCTTTTCCATGCTCCTCCTTCGCCTCTTGAATTGACAGTGCGATAGTTGAAGAAGTGCATCCCTGAAGAGAAGCGGCTGGCATCGATGCTGAGTGTTACGGCAGTGCCTGCGTATGGTTCTCTGTGCGGCGTGCTGTCGTAGCCTGTCACCCAATACTCAATGAGTGCAGCGTCGTTTGTGGCAGGCCAGCACTCGGGCACGAGGAATGGTATCACCTTCCATACGTCGCCTTCGCCTCTTTCGTTCAGGGTGCGATAGTTGAAGAAGTGCATCCCTGGCGAATAGTTGCTTGCGTCGATGTTGAGCGTGACGGCAGTGCCGGCATAGGATTGACGGTGCGGTTGCTTGTCATAGCCAGTCACCCAATACTCCACCATCGTGGCATCGTTTGTGCCGGGCCAGTACTCGGGCATGAGGAAAGCGATGCATCGCCACACGCCCTTCTCGCCGCTTTCGTTGTAAGGCAGGATGTTGAGGAAGTGCAGACCAGGCGAGAGGGAAGCGATGCCGTCAAACGTGAAGGTCTGTTCGCCGAGTATCAGGTCTGTCCACCTTGCTGTGCCTCGGTTGTTGTCTATCCATTGTTCACAGCGTATCTGTGCCGACGTTTGCATCCAGACGGCAGTCAAGGCCACGAACAATAATAAGAGTCGTCGTCTCATAGTTCTATTCCTTCGAAAGCGTGAGTGTCACATTGAGTTTCTTTTGTACGGCATCGACCTCCACGTTGCTCTTCGTGACGCGAGGCAGTTCAGGTGTTCTTCGGAAAGGATTCTGCCCGCCGTAGCAGCCTACCATCGTGCCGTCGTTGCCAAGATAAGAGGAAGAGCCATAGCCGACGACATTCTCGGGATCAATGTTTACTTGATAGCAGTTATTTAAGGTAACAGAAGGGTTGTAAAGAAAGTAGTTATAAGAGTCACTCTTAGTACTTCCCATATCTATAGAATATGAGCCCCAACTTCCGCCAGGATAAATACAATAATTCAGCGTACATCCGCCAATACAAGTTCCATAATAGGAACTATGATGCCATGCCTTACACCACCTCAGCACACAATTATCAAACGTAGCCAAGATCGTGTCGTTTACCTCGCGGATGTTGCAGTGGTTGAAGTAGGCGCTACCATGAAGGTAGTCGTAAGGCTGCACGTATCTTTGTGTTGAAGCAATTAAACTCCTTCACCTTCTGCGTGAGGTGGAGCGTGCCTTGTATGTCGCAGCGGTCGAGCTTCACGTCGTGGAAGTCGCTCTCGGTGAAGTTGAGGTCGTTCATCTGGCATTTGCGGATGGTGAACTGCTTGTTGGCACAAGTCACAGAGACATCACCTGTGAAGGTCAATGCGTCGAGGACAGGCATTGACAATGGGTTTTGCCCTGCGATATAGACGGTGCAGCCACCCGAAATGATTGTCTCTGGGCCTGTGCCACGCACCATGATGCGCTTCGTCACATTGAAGGGTTCGAACGAGCCGTTGCTCAGATAGATGGTGTCGCCGTCGGAAGCGGCATCGACTGCTTGTTGCACCTGGTCGTACATGTACATCGTCCACTGTCCGTTGTGGCTCAGCATTACGGTAGGTGCTACATCTGCCTTGGCCTGAACGAAACAAGCAGCCAAGAACGTTGAGAGTAGAAGTTTCTTGTTCATTATGAATTCTCCTTTTGCCCTCCAGCACCTCAAAAGGCGTTAAGTTAATATACGAGAAGCGCGGCACTGATATAACACTTCTTCAATCGGAGGTCGTGAGAAATACCTTGCAAGTAGAAATGTATTCAGGCCACGCAATACGCGCGAACCATCATACTCTCTTGCTTGCTTTGGAAGTTTCTCACGTTTCCGATTCAAGGCGAGCATAACGCTTCGTTATGAAATATGTTTCTTTCTATATGTATCTTCTTAATTATATCCCTTTCTATTACATTATATATATATATATTACAATCTTACTATGCCGTGAAACTATTGAGGAAGTATGCTGCGAGACGCTTTCTTATTCTTTCCAGTAGATGTCGGTGAACTCTTTCTTGATGTTCACCTCTTCGAGCTTGAAGTACTTGCGGAAGAGGGTCCACGTCACGTCGAGCATCTCCTCGGTGTTGAGGTTGACATCGATGGCAAGGAGCTTGCCGGCATAGTCCTTGGCAAAGTCGAGACAACGGTTGTCGTAGTCAGTGAGGTCGAAGCCGTTCTCCAGCTTCGTCTTGGCGTTGGCAGCGTCGGCATAGAGTCGGATGGCAGCGTTCATGACTTGGCTGTGGTCCTTCCTGGTCTTCTTGCCTGCAACAAGTTGCTTCAGAGACAGCGAACGGAACGGATCGACGATGACCTTGCCGATGTCACTGTCGCGACGGAGGTAGAGCTGACCTTCGGTGATGTAGCCCGTATTGTCGGGGACAGCATGAGTAATGTCGCCTCCCGAGAGGGTTGTCACGGCGATGATGGTGATTGAGCCGCCGCCTGCGCTCTCGGGGAACTGCACGGCCTTCTCGTAAATCTTCGCCAGGTCGGAGTACAACGAACCGGGCATGGAGTCCTTCGACGGGATTTGGTCCATGCGGTTGCTGACGATGGAGAGTGAGTCGGCATACGAAGTCATGTCCGTCAGCAGCACAAGAACGGTCTCGTGCTTCTCCACAGCGAAGTATTCGGCAGCCGTCAGCGCCATGTCAGGGATGAGGAGTCGCTCCACGGCAGGGTCTTCAGTGGTGTTGATGAAGGAGATGATGCGGTCGAGAGCACCGGCACCTGCGAAGGTGTTGCGGAAGAAGTAGTAGTCGTCGTTGGTCATACCCATGCCGCCAAGGATAATCTTGTCGCACTTGGCACGCATGGCAACCATCGCCATCACTTCGTTGAAGGGCTGGTCAGGGTCGGCAAAGAAGGGAATCTTCTGTCCAGAGACGAGCGTATTGTTGAGGTCGATGCCTGCGATACCTGTGGCGATAAGCTCGCTGGGCTGCTTGCGGCGGACAGGGTTCACAGAGGGTCCGCCAATCTCTACCTCCTTGCCTTCCACTTCCGGACCGCCGTCGATGGGATGACCGTAAGCGTTGAAGAAGCGTCCGGCCAGCTGGTCGCTGACCTTGAGAGACGGGCTCTTGCCCAGGAACACTACCTCAGCATTGGTGGGAATACCGCCTGTGCCTTCGAAGACCTGCAGTGTCACGTCGTCGCCAATTATCTTTACTACCTGAGCAAGTTTGCCGTCGATAGTTGCCAACTCATTATAACCGACGCCTTTCGCCTTGAGCGAACAGGTGGCCTTCGTTATCTGGCTAATCTTTGTATATACTTTCTGAAATGCTGTACTCATCTTTCTTATGAATTAAGCAAGTTCTCAACTTGCGAAATGTAGTCGTAGTATTGTTCGCTCTTGTAGGTGGAGTAGTTCATCTGCTTGCAGAGGTTAATGAGCTTCTTGAAGAAGTCGGTGACGTCGAGGAAGGTCTCGAACTTGTAGTCTTCCTTCTCGCAAATCCTCGTAACGAGGTTGAGTATCTCTTCCTGACGTTCGAGTGGCGTGACGGCATCAACCTCGTCGAAGGCATCCTGCTGGAGGATGACGTAGTCAATCACTTCGGACTTCCAGAAGACGATGTGGTAATCGACGGGTACACCGTCGTCGCCCAGAATGTTTATCTGCTCGGCAATCTCCTTGCCTCGCTGCATACGGGTCTTCAAGGCCAGCACCTTCGGAATCCATTCCTCGTTGATGTGGCTCTTGATGTACTCTGCGAACTCGGGGTACTCGAGGTACTTCGAATAAGAGTCAATGGGGTTGACGGCAGGATAACGCTTCTTGTCGGCACGGTCCTGCTCGAGGGCATAGAAGCAACGGGCAACCTTCTTGGTGTTCTCGGTTACAGGCTCCTTCAAGTTACCGCCGGCAGGCGACACAGTTCCGAGGAAAGTGACGGAGCCTACCTCGCCGTTGTTGAGATAGACATAGCCGGCGCGTCCGTAGAAGTTCGAGATGAGGGCACCGAGGTCCATTGGGAAGGCATCGGGGCCGGGCAGTTCCTCCATGCGGTTCGACATCTCGCGCAGAGCCTGTGCCCAACGGGAGGTAGAGTCGGCCATGAGGAGGACGCGGAGTCCCATCGAGCGGTAGTACTCGGCCATCGTCATGGCTGTATAGACGGAAGCCTCGCGGGCTGCGACAGGCATGTTGGAGGTGTTGGCTATGATGATTGTGCGCTCCATGAGCTTGCGGCCAGTGTGCGGGTCGACCAGTTCGGGGAACTCCGTAAAGATTTCCACGACCTCGTTGGCACGTTCGCCGCAGGCAGCGATAATCACGATGTCGGCCTCGGCCTGCTTCGATATGGCGTGCTGGAGCACAGTCTTGCCCGTACCGAAGGGACCGGGGATGAATCCTGTGCCGCCTTCCACGATGGGGTTGAACGTGTCGATAGTGCGGACGCCTGTCTCGAGCAGTTTGAATGGACGCGGCTTCTCTTTGTAGTTGGTCATGGCGAACTTCACCGGCCAGTGCTGCACCATGTCAACCTTGATGTCGTTGCCCTGCTCGTCGGTCAGGACGGCGATGGTGTCGTGTATCTTGTACTGGCCTTTCTTTGCGATGGACTTGACGGTTGCAGTGCCCTTCATCTGGAAAGGTGCCATGATCTTCAGGGGCTGATGGTTCTCTTCTACCTTGCCGAGCCAGTCGCTGGCCTGCACCTTGTCACCTTCCTTGGCGAGGGGTTCGAAGTCCCAGAGGCGTTCGCCATCAAGGGCCTCTGTATATTCGCCACGCTTCAGGAAGACACCCTCCATCTTGTCGAGGTCGTTCTGAAGTCCGTCGTAATTATGGCTGAGCATACCCGGGCCGAGTTGTATCTCGAGCATGTGTCCCGTGAACTCGGCCTCGGCACCGACCTTCAGACCGCGTGTGCTTTCGAAGACCTGCACATAAACGTCTCGTCCGACCACCTTGATGACCTCTGCCATCAATCGGTCGCCGCCTGTCGTGATGTAGCATATCTCACCCTGGAGCACCGGACCATCCACTTGGAGCGTGACCATATTGGAGACTACGCCACTAACAATTCCTTTTGTCATATTTAGCTTGCTGTGTTTTGTTTAATCTTTCGTAATTCGTTATTTAGCTTTACCTTTCTGGGCAAGTCCCGGAGCGACGAATTCGGCGGGCACCTGAGCCTCGCTGCGAAGGTCGTCTATTATCTTCTGGAAGGTTTCCTTGCCTCGTTCGACATCGAGCTTTGCCCAACGCTGCTGCATTTCAAGCTTGCAGATGTAGGCAAAGACAGCCGTTATATCGAAGGGTTCGAAGAATGTCTGCTCGTCGAGCCATATCCACTTGAAGGCATCTATCATCTTTTCCTTGCGGACAGGATCCTTCTCGTCCACGATCTTCATGAGTTGCGGGATATAGTCGAGCTGGTGGGAGAGGTCGAAGTCCTTTGTCTTGTTCTCGCGTATCATCTCCTGCACCTCACCCTCTCCCTTGATGAAGTCGCCTATGCTCCAGCCCTGGCCGCGTGCGAGCATGGCTGTGAGGATGTTGGTGATGTCGAGGTTGAGCTTGTACCATCGGCGCATCAACTCGTTGGGACAGGTGCGGATGGCGTAGTCGAGGAACTGATAAGCCATCTCGTCCTCGGGGAAGTAGCCTGCCTTGTCCTTGTTGAAAGCATATTCGCGGGCGAAGATGCTCATGAAGGCTGGATAGCGGTGCACGTTGAAGTTGAGTTCCGTGGCGCTGGTGATGAGGTCGCGCAGCTGCTCGAGCGAGAAGTTGCCCCACTGGTCGATGTCTGCATCGGGATTCTTAAGGAGCTTGACCAGGTTGACGCAATCGAAGCGGAGGAAGAAGTAGAAGAGCAGCTTCTTGTCCCTCGGCGTAAGAACCTCCTCGCATTGCTCCCGCATGTCCTCAAGGTTCATCCCTGGTTTCGCGTCCTGCAGGTCGATGTCCGGCAAGCCGGCTATCATGCAATAGTAATTGGCCATGTTCTATTTAATTCATAATTGTTAATTCATAATTCATAATTATTTCTACTCGCTCAATGCGCTGACTTCCGAAGGATGCTTTCTCAGGGGCTTCAAGGCGAGCCAAATTATGAATAGTGAATTATGAATTATGCATTCAGAATAACATCTCGACGAGCTGCGGACGCAGGAAGTTCTTAAAGTAGGTCTCGAACTCTTCCTTGCCGAAGTTCACCTTGTAGCTGCCGTCGGCGGAGCTATCGTGAGCAGGGTGTCCTTGCCATTCACCTTGTTGATGGTGACGCCCTTGTCGAGGAGAGCTTTGGCTTTGGCTGCGAAATATGCTTTCAGGCTATCGGCTTCGCTACTGGAAATGACTGGGGGTTCGCCGTCCTGCCACTTCTCTGCCAGAGCCACGGCGAACTGTCCGAGGAAGTCGGAACTTGCGGCCAGGCCGTTGACGGCTTCCTTCACGACGCCATCGGTCAGCACATTTGTCACTTCGCTCTTGAGTGCGCTGAGTGCCTGACCTGTGTACATCTTGAGTTCGTTGCGGGTGTTGGCATCTGTTTCGGCAGCTTTCTTCTGTGCCTGCTCTGCAATTTCCTGAGCCTGCTGGCGTGCTTCCTGCAGAATCCTCTCTGCCTGCTGCTTAGCCTCCTCAATGAGGCGGTCGGCTTCTGCCTGTCCCTTTTCAACGCCTTCGCGCAGGATTTTCTCGGTGAGTTCTTGTATCTTTTCCATTATTATCTTAATATGATTTTATTCGAACAACGGCACGAAGGTACAAAAATCCTTTGGGATTTCAATGCATATCTGCAAAAAAAATGCCCTATCCGTCATTATCTGAACGGAAAGGACTGCTGGGAGTTGTTATTTAACGTGAGTTCGATGGAATTAACGGCCTAATGCCCATTCGTCTGACTCGCTTTAATGTGTGAAAATCGTGGTTTTTCTCCTGCCCCTTGCTCCTTGCTCCTTGCCACTTACCCCTTTGTCAAAATGTAAGCATTTCGGCTGTTTCGCTTACACGCGACTTTTCCCGAGACACGTCAGAATCGCTTTTCTTGCCCCCTGCCCTACTTTTCGACCCCCGAGCAAAAATAAGGGCTTAAATCGCGGGCAATTTCGCAATCCCCTATGCCACAGATTGTTGGAAGCATCACGGTGCGTCGGACTTTTTATCGCGATTCGTCTGATTGACAACTGCACATGGCAAAAACAGCCGTTTTGACACGAAATTGCACACTTTCTGACGTGAAGTTTTCACCAAGTTCACATGAGCATTTTTCAAACGCGACACGTGAACTTTGCAAGCGCGACACGTGAACTTTTGAAAGACCTCACGTCGAGTCGGCAAAATCGACGTGAGAAGCGCTCTTTTTCGACACTTTTCAGTGTGTGCAATTTCTGACACTTTGACAGCTTTCCATGCATTTCTGCTTACAATGAGGCATGGCATTCGACGCATGGCGCCCCAGGAAATCCTATGGCGAATTGCGCATGGCGATGACTTTCGGCAGACTGACTTTACTCAGTAAACGCCTACCTCCGAAAGGGCCAGCTTGCCGTGATGTCGGGTAACGGTAATGCGGACTTTCTCTGCCTTGACCGGGCTGAAGCGATGTTGCTTGACGCGACACTCGGGGACAATGCCTTCGAAGATGGTATGCCACCGTTTCCCTTTCTTATACTCAAGTCTGTATGTCTGTATGCTGCCCTTCGTTTCTTCGACGATGGTGACGAGCGAGATGCGCTTCTTGCCGCCGAGGTCCACCTCCCACCAGGGTTCTTCCTTCGTGGGATGCGAGGTCCAGCCTGTAGCAAAGTCGTCGTCGTTGGCAAAGTCACCTATTCCGTAGTCGTAGCTCCAGCTGTACTCGGTAGGTTTCCCCTTGGCGATATTGTGGCCGATGATGGGAGCATCGCATTCGGGAACAGGCTTCGTGGGGCCATCGTGATGCCAGATCTGCCCTATCCGGCGCAGTGCTTCGAGGGCGTTGGCGTCCATCAGACCGTCACGATTAGGGGCGACGTTGAGGATGAAGTTGCAGTAGGCGTCGTTGTAGGGACGGATGTTCTCGTCGACAAGCCAGCGGACGTCGCGCAAGAGGTCGGTTGGCATGGACGCTTTCCAGAACCACGTGCGCTGCAGGGGCAGGCAGGCCAGGGCGGGCAGGCGGTTCTCGCTGGTGCTTATCTTCTGCCCGGCGCCCTGCTCATACGACTTGATGTCGGTGTAGAAGAGTGCCTCGCGGGGGTACTTGGCTGCATTGAGGTCCATGACGAGGCAGTCGGGTTGCAGGCTCTTGATGTAGTCGTAGATTTCCTCGAAAGGTATCTCGTCGTAGGATATGCGCGACCAGGGAGCGTCCCAGCCGTCGATGATGAGGGCCGTGATGTCGCCGTAATTGGTGAGAAGCTCTTTCAGCTGTGCCTTGATGAACTTCGTGTGATCCGGTTTGATGTGCCCCGGGCGGATGCGATGGTGCGTGTCGAGGATGCTGAAGTAGAGCATCACGGCAAGTCCCTCCTCGCGGAAAGCATCGACATACTGGCGGACGACATCCACTTTGGCGGGCGACTGCATGGAATTATAGTCGGTCGTCTTCGTGTCCCAAATGCAGAAGCCGCTGTGATGCTTGGTCGTCAGGCAGCCGTAAGTCATGCCCGCCGACTTGGCAGCCTTGGCCCACTGGCTGCAGTCGAGTTGCGTGGGAGCAAAGGCAGACACGGGCATATCGGGGTCGGGCCAGTCCTCGATGGAATAGGTAGGCATGTTGTAGTGGATGAACATGCCGAAGCGCAGGTCGACAAAGGCTTGCTGCAGCTCGCGCAAAGGCTTCTGACGGGCCGACGACATCAGCGTTGCCAGCATAAATGGAAGGAGGAAAATGTAGCGGTTCATGGGTTTCTTCTTATCTTTCTGTATAAGGATTGGCTGCACTCAGCATTAATGCCCCGCCAAGGAATCGCATTGCCCAGGGCAGAAGCTATAGGCCTTTGAGCAAAGAGGGCGTGCTCTTTTTGCATAGGAGCACGCCCTCTTTGTTATCGGCGATGTCTTACCATACATCTTCAGGCTTCTCTGGGCTGTCGTAGATTTCCTTCGGGCAGTACTCGAAGTAGTCGAGATAGAGCTCCGGACGCGTCAAGTCGGGCTGAACGGACTTGAAGCGTACATAGTACGTCTCGCCCGGGTCGAGCGTCTGACGCACGATGATCTGGCGACTGCAATTACTCTTGTCGCGCGCCGTTATGTCGTCGTGCTCGTGCTTCGTTGCCTTCATCAGTCCATGGTTACGGAGCTTGTGATCGATATCGATAATCTCGTCGTCGTCCTTGGAACCATCTTGCAAGTCGCTCCACGTAGCACCCTCGCCAAAGAAATCATTGACGTTCTTTCTCATGTCAATAGGAATACCTGCAACAGGCAGCCTGTCCGGGTCATTACCGAAGTATACCTGCACAATGCCTCGCGCACCTGTGGCAAGAAGCTTATAGCGGAACTCATAGGTGTTGCGCTTCGGAACGGGCGGCAACTTGAACATGATGTCGAAATGGCCGAAGGCTTTGTCCTCGTCGCCGGAGTAGTTAGCCCAGTTGGTACGGTAACCATTGTAATGAATGAAGTGGGTCTCCTCGTTCAGGATAGTCATATTGTCGAAATACTTGTACCTGTTGTAGAGAGACACGAACACGTGCTGCCACTTTCCTAAAGGACTGTCGGCACGGCGAATACCGTTGGTGATAGCCTCGGGGAAGAGAGAGAAGAGGTCGAAGCGAATACGTTCCTTGCCCAGGTCCTCACGCGTCTCGTCGGTATAGGCCAAAGGCTTGTCGATGGGATAGATACAAGCATTGACGATATCGGTCACTACAGCTTGCTCACTCTCCGTCAGGATCTTAATGCCACGCTTATTGGGATCGCAATAACTCTCGCGTCCCGTACCCTTTATGGCATCATCCCTCTCGGGGAAGCTGTTCAGGTAGATGCCGTTGCTCTCAGCACTCTCATATATCTTCAACAAGCGGCCACCACCATACACGGGATACCACTCGAAGACAGGAATCGTATACTTACCGTTGGTATTATAGAAGTAACCATTCTCGTTGCAATGATAGACCAGCTTGTTGGAAGGTATCCTCATAGGCAGGATATGATATGCCATCCACTGGTACAGCATATTATTGGGCGACGTGTAGTCGTCGTTTACCTGATAGTCCCCGTCGCTCAAGTACATACCATTCGAGGCAATCCACTCCTGCAACCTCTCCACAGCATCGGACGCCTTAGGATCGATGCCCTGCGACTGCCAGAAGTCGTCGGTCTCGCAGAAGAGCGTAAAGCCATACTTACGATGCTCCGGAGCATAGGCATTCGGGTCGCCGGAGATTGAGGACATGTCGCCGCCGCCCTTATCAATGTAATTATCCATATTGAGCGCATCGCCTTCTGCCTGATACAACGACTCGTATGCTTCGTCGCGTACCTTGCTCAGCGTATCAAGCAGTCCGCAGGCTTGAATCACCTTGGCAAACATCAGGTAACCCTCAGTCTGCTCTTCAAGTATCTTCTGCAGGTAACGACTGCATGACTCGTCCTTAGGAGCAATCACCTTATGCAACTGGTGCACAACGCCATTAATAGCAGGAATGTCGCAGTTGTAAGGGTCAATATCACATTCTTCATCAAGGACAATAATATCATCCTTCGTTGCCTTGACCGTCAGCTTATGGTCATATATATTAGGCAGAGGGAACTCTGCATTTTCTTTTCCGCTTCCAATAGAAGTGATCAGAGCAATAGTATATCGCTGCTCTTCCATATCACCTCCGTCGATGACAGTGTTCTGCACGACAACCTTACGAATGGAGTCGAGCTTCCTCTCATCAGTAAATGCGTCCCATGAAGGTTCGCTGATCATACCCTCTTCCACGAGGTCTTGCAAGAAATTATCAATCGCCTCATTGGTGAGGGCGAAACATGTGAAGTTACCACGAGCCGTGAGGAGCTGGTAGACGGAAGACTTACTCCTTCCACTCACAGGCACCAGTTTCGTTAACTCTACATACTTCGAGTATTCCTCGTGTGCCTCCAGATAACTGGCAACAGTATATTCCGAGAAAACATAACGGGCAGATGTATCAACATCCTCCGTACAGGAGCAGACAATAAAAAGTAAAGCAGTAAGTGAAAGAATGAACTTCCTCATTGTTATTTAATGTATAATGTTATTGTTAAAGATATTCTCTTGGTCAGGCACGAAGCCTGACCAAGAGAATTAAGAGAGTTATCTGGGACTATTGCTGTGCCATGATGTTCAGAATTGTCACGAAGTCGGCGATGTCCACCTTGCCGTCACCGTTGACGTCGGCTGTGGGATCGTCAGTTTCTTCGGCCATGATGTTGAGGACGGTCACTGCATCGGCAATGTCCACCTTACCGTCAGCGTTCAAGTCGCCTTCAATACCATTCAGAGGCTTGCCGCCTTCGGCCTGCATCTGAGCCTTGGTGATGAAGCGGAAGTTGCGAGCCTGGAGGCTGATGCTTGCTTCCTTTTCACCCTGATAGTATACATACCAGCGGATACCATGGTCTGTAGCAGAACCGAAGTTAAGCTCCTTGATGCCTTTCTGAACAGTGACGTAGGCAGTTGCCCAATCACTTGCTGCAGGAATTGTGCTGAGTTCCTCAACAGGATTTGTCAGGAAGCTGGGTGCATTGTAGTAAACGCGGCTTCCCTCGATGTCCTTCTTAGAAATGTAGTCGAAGGCAAGGATTACTTCGTCCTTCTTCAGAGGCTCGTAGAGGTTCTTCAGGTCGAGGTAAGGATTGTTGCCGCTTGTCGTGATGTCAAAGGTAAATACACTATCAACAACTTCGGAAAGTTTGTTGTCGATAAGCTCGAGGTATGAAGGATATTCAGTGTAGAGCTGAACCTTAGCAGCAGCAGCAGCCTCGGCATCAGCATAAGCACCTGAATCAAGGCCACCTCTTACTTCATAGATCTTTTCCTCGGCAGGGTAACTAAGAGCATATTCAACCCACTTAACATAAACCTTGTCGGTTGCCTCGAAGAGAGTGATGTATGCCTGCTTAGTGTCGTAGATGGACTGCATAATTTCACCGATAGCCTTTTCTGCCTCGTAGGTAGCCACACCGCTCAGTGCGGCAATAGCTTCCTTCTGAGCAGCTCCGAAGCCGGGAGCTTTTGCGTATGCATCAGTGTTCTCAGCGTATACATCAGTCTCATAGACATTTGTCAGCACTTCGATACGTGCAGCGTTGTAAGCAGCGACATCTTCGAGAGCTGCATTTACGAGAGCTTCATCCTCGCCGAGATATACGAGGCCGAAGTTACCGATGCCGGTCCATTCGTTGCCGCTGGTGCCTTCGTTCTTCACGCCGATGGTGAGCTTGCCGTCAGTTACCTTTGCAACCAATGTGACTGCATAGCGACCCTGACCGATGGCGTGAGACATGCCTTCGGGACTCCAAACAACGTATGCTACCTCGACAGAGTCGATCTCGGGATCGCCTGTGGGATCTTCAAAGTCGCACTGATAGAGGATGTTGTCGTTATAAACGTGGCCCAGGTAAGCTTCTTCCTTATCATATACAGCCCCCTCAAGGATGACGGGAAGGTAACTCTGCACGTCGTTGGCATAAGCCATGGCAGCGTAGTTGTAGCTCTTGCGAGAGCCGTTGGCACGGAAGGCGGCGTTGAGTGTCACCTTGTAGTAACCGTTCTTCAGGTCGTTGAGAGTCTGGCTGATGTCGAACTTGGCGTTCTCATTGCAGAACTCGGCAGCAGAGTTGGCCTCGTCGCCGCCGCGGCGGTAGATGTAGCCATCCCAGCCTTCAGCCTCGCGACCGATGTTGTTGCCTGCTTCGTCCTGGAGAGTAGAGCCAGCCTTATCGAAGCTGCGGTTCACGATGAGAGAGCTGATGTCCACACCGGGAACATAGCCGGCTGCT
>CAJOLC010000027.1 GCA_905235305.1 uncultured Bacteroidaceae bacterium
ATCTGGGACATGACAAAACCCTGGCTTGGGAAAGTCGGGGTTTTGTTTCATAAAAAAATAAAAGAGGTCGTGTCTGGTACTTTTGACACGACCTCTTTCTTTTTCAACAACGCCCAACGCCCTATAGGGGAATTGCAACTACTCCGTAGGGCGTCAGATGACGCATTCTGGTGCAGCGATAAATCAAAACATCTGCCTGACGCGCTTTATACCCTCGACCAGCGCGTCCACATCTTCGCGAGTGTTGTACAAGGCAAAGCTGGCACGACAGGTTCCCTCGATGCCCAGACGATGCATGAGGGGCTCGGCACAATGATGGCCTGTGCGGACGGCAATGCCGAGGCGGTCGAGCAGGGTGCCCATGTCGAGGTGGTGGATGTTGCCTACCTGGAAGGAGATGACAGCGTCGTGTAGGCTCACATCTTTCGGCCCGAAGATATTCATGTCCTCCACTTCCATGAGCCGCTGCATGGCGTAGTCCGTCAGGTCGCGCTCGTGTGTCTGTATGGTGTCGAGGCCAATCGAAGTGACAAAATCGAGCGCCTTCGCCAGGCCGGTGGATGCTACGTAATCCGGTGTGCCGGCCTCGAACTTATAGGGCAAATCGTTGTAGGTCGTATGCTCGAAGCTGACCGTCTTTATCATCTCACCGCCTCCCATGTACGGCGGCAGGCGGTCGAGCCACTCCTCCTTGCCGTAGAGGACGCCGATGCCGGTGGGTCCATATACCTTGTGACCACTGAAGGCAAAGAAATCGCAGTCGAGTTCCTGCACGTCGATAGGCATGTGGGGTGTGCTCTGAGCACCGTCGATGAGGACGGGAACGCCGTGTTCGTGGGCAATCCTGATGATGTCGCGGACGGGATTCACCGTGCCGAGGACGTTGCTGACGTGTGTGATGCTGACGATTTTAGTACGTTCGCCAAAGAGCTTCTCATAGTCATCCATCTTGATGCGGCCGTCGTCGGTGATGGGGACAATACGTAGCTTTATGCCTCTGCTCTCGCCGAGGAGCTGCCACGAAACGATGTTGCTGTGGTGCTCCATCTCGCTGATGATGACCTCGTCGCCTTCTTTCATGAACGCCTGACCGAAGCACGATGCCACGAGATTGATGCTTTCCGTGGTGCCGCGGGTGAATACAATCTCCGACGCACTACGGGCATTCAGGAAGCGTCGCACCGTTTCGCGCGATGCCTCGTGCAGGTCGGTGGCTTGCATAGAGAGGAAGTGCACACCACGATGCACGTTGGCGTTGACGTTGTAGTATTCCTCCGTCATGGCCTCGACGACCTGCCTGGGCTTCTGCGTCGTAGCGGCATTGTCCAGATAGACCAGCGGGTACTTCCCGTAAAGCACCTTGTTCAGGATGGGGAAGGCACTTCTCCATTCCTTTTCCTGAGTTGGGAGACTATTTATTTGCATAGTTTGCATCCTTCGCACTTGCTTAATTCGCCCCGCAGACGCTTGTCCACCAGCACATGCAGGCGGTCGCGAAGCGACTCGAGGGGTATTGTTTCGATGACTTCGGTGATGAATGCGGCCTTGAGCAACAGGCGGGCCTCCTGCTCGTCGATGCCTCGCTGACGCATGTAGAACAAGGCCGCCTCGTCCATCTGGCCTACGGTGCTGCCGTGGCTGCACTGGACGTCGTCGGCATAAATCTCGAGCATCGGCTGGGAATACATGCGGGCCGAGCTTGTGGCGCACAGGTTGGCATTCGTCTCTTGGCTCTTCGTCTTCTGAGCCCCCTCGCGGACCAGCACCTTCCCGGCGAATGCTCCCACCGCACTGTCGTCGAGGACGTACTTATACAGCTCGCCTGATTGACAAGCGGGTGCTTGGTGGTCGATGAGCGTATTGTTGTCCACGCGCTGCATCTTGTCGGCAATTATACAGCCGTTCGCTGTCACCTCGCTTCCTTCGCCTTGCAGAAGGACATCGAGCCGGTTGCGTGTGTGGCCGTTGAAGAGTGTCAGGTTGGTGTGGCGGAAACTGCTGTTGCGGCCTTGCTGCACGAAGACACTGTTGTAGCGGGTGCAAAGCAGATGCGTCTCCTCAATATCGTAGAGGCTGAGATGCGAGCCGTCCTTCATCACGACCTCTATGACCTGATTCGTCAGGAAGCGGTTCTGGCTGGCAGCCCGGTCGGTGATGATGATGTCGGCCTCTGCCAGCTCGTCCATCACGATGAGTATGCGGCGGCAGACCATCGTGTCTTGATCGCCCTTCAGAATGTTGCTGATCTGTATGGGATGCTCGACGCGTGTGCCTCTTGGCACATGTACGACGAGTGTATCAACACAGAGCATCGTGTTGAGCGCCACAATGCTGTCGGTCGCATCGGCTACCTTATTATATAATACGCGCGCGTGGGGGGCGGCATCCTTTATGCTGAAACAGTAAGGGGGGAGTGGTCCGGCAAGCGGTGTAAGCGCAATGCCATAGTTGGGCGAGAAGTCTGCATCGACCTTCACATAGCGGTAGCGTTCCACTTTCTGCGAGGGGAAACCCTTTGCGGAGAATGTTTCGAGGGCCGGCTCACGCTGGGCATTCATCTCAGCACTGCTGCGAGCCGCGATGGTGTCCCGCACCTCCTGGTAGAAGTCGATGTATTGCTTCCCTGCACTCACAGTCCTGCCTCCTCCTTTATCCAGTCGAACCCTTTGTTCTCAATCTCAGTGGCAAGCTCCGGGCCGCCAGTCTTGACGATGCGCCCGTCGATGAGCACATGCACGATATCTGGTTTAAGATAGTCGAGCAGGCGTTGGTAGTGGGTGATGACAATGGCGCTCGATTCGGGACGACGCAGCTTGTTAAAGCCCTCGGCCACTACTCTGAGGGCGTCCACATCGAGCCCGCTGTCCGTTTCATCCAGGATGGTCAGGGTCGGCTCGAGCATTGCCATCTGGAATATCTCGTTGCGCTTCTTCTCGCCTCCCGAGAAGCCTTCGTTCACGCTTCGGCTTGCGAGCTTGCTGTCAAGCTCCACAATCGAGCGCTTCTCCCGCATGAGTTTGAGGAATTCTCCAGCCGGCATGGGTTCCAGACCCTGGTACTTGCGCTTGGCATTTAGGGCGGCACGCATGAAGTTGACCATCGAGACGCCTGGAATCTCGACCGGCTGCTGGAAACTCAGGAAGATGCCTTCGTGGGCGCGTTCTTCTGGCTTGAGCGACAACAGGTCCTTGCCGTTGAAGGTGATGCTACCTTCTGTGACTTCATAGGCTGGATGGCCGACGATGACGTTGGAGAGCGTGCTCTTGCCTGCGCCGTTGAGTCCCATCACGGCATGCACCTCGCCGTCGTTGACAGTCAGGTTGATGCCCTTCAGAATCTCTTTGCCATTGATGCTGGCATGTAGGTTATTTATCTGTAACATTGCTTTAATGCCTGATCCTTAATCTTTAATCCTTACCCTACGCTGCCCTCCAGGCTGACACCAAGCAGTTTCTGTGCTTCGACGGCGAACTCCATGGGGAGCTTGTTGATGACCTCCTTGGCATAGCCGTTCACGATGAGCGAGACGGCTTCCTCGGTCGAGATGCCGCGCTGATTGCAGTACATGAGTTGGTCCTCGCTGATTTTGCTGGTCGTGGCCTCATGTTCTACGACTGCCGTATCGTTGTGGACGTCCATATATGGGAAGGTGTGAGCACCGCATTGACTGCCCAAGAGGAGCGAGTCGCAGCTGCTGTAGTTGCGTGCGCCCTCGGCTGTGGAGGCAACTTTGACGAGGCCTCTGTATGCATTCTGGCTCTTGCCTGCACTGATGCCCTTCGAGATGATGGTGCTCTTGGTGTTGCGGCCGATGTGAATCATCTTTGTGCCTGTGTCGGCCTGCTGGTAGTTATTGGTGACTGCGACACTGTAGAACTCTGCCTGACTGCCTTCGCCAGAGAGCACGCAGCTGGGGTATTTCCATGTGATGGCACTGCCCGTCTCGACCTGAGTCCATGAGAGTCGGCTGCCTGCGCCGCGCAGATGACCACGCTTCGTCACGAGGTTGAGCACGCCGCCCTTGCCTTCGCTGTCACCGGGGTACCAGTTCTGGACCGTCGAATACTTGACTTCAGCCCTCTCCTTCACCACTATCTCGACGATGGCAGCATGGAGCTGGTTCTCGTCGCGCATGGGGGCCGTGCAGCCTTCAAGGTATGAGACGTAGGCGTCATCGTCGCAGACGATGAGTGTCCGCTCGAACTGTCCGGTGCCCCGGGCATTGATACGGAAGTATGTGCTGAGTTCCATGGGGCAGCGCACGCCTTTGGGAATATAGACGAAGGAGCCGTCGCTGAAGACTGCGGAGTTGAGGGCGGCAAAGAAGTTGTCGCGGTATGGGACGACACTGCCCAGATATTCGCGCACCAAATCAGGATGTTCGCGTACGGCCTCGCTGATGGAGCAGAAGATGATGCCTTTCTCCTGAAGCTTTTCGCGGAAGGTTGTCTTGACGCTCACGGAGTCCATCACGGCATCGACTGCTGTTCCGGCCAGCGCCATACGCTCCTCGAGGGGGATGCCAAGCTTGTCGAATGTCTTCATGAGCTCAGGGTCGATTTCCCCGTCTTTAGAGGTCTTGGGGGAGGCCGGTGCGGCAAAGTATGAGATGGACAGATAGTCGATGGGCGGCATATTAAGGTGCCCCCAAGTGGGTTGCTCCAGGGTCAGCCAGTAGCGATAGGCATCCAGGCGGAACTGGAGCAGCCAGTCCGGCTCACCCTTCTTGCTGGAAATGAGACGCACGACGTCCTCCGACAAGCCCTTCTCGATGATGTCCGTCTCGACATTGGTGGTGAAGCCGTATTCGTACTTCTTCTCCGCCACCTCGCGCACAAAGCTGTTCTTATCGCTTCCCATTTGCTGATTCCTTTCACACAGATGCGTCGGCCAACGCGGCATGCTGCGTTGGCTGCCCCTCTGTCTCGCCGCAGAAGACATGGTTGTATATAAACTCGGGAAAGGCCTTGAGGGGGCCTGCAAGCCGCGACTTATGCATCGTCTCTTCCTTTATCAGGTCCATTGACGAGAAGAGCCAGATGAGTGCTCCCAGCACGAGGGCATACTTCATGAAGCCGAAGATGCCGCCAAGCAACCTGTTGAGCAGGCCCGTCAGAATCAGCCCGTCCAGCAGTGACGTAAGCATCGAGGCGATGAGCTTCGCCACGATGGGCACTGCAATCCAGATTAGGACGAATGCCATCACCTTGCAGACGCTTGGCATCGACAGGAAGCCTGCCAGCACCTCGCCCAGCTGCCGGTAGTACATGCTTGCAACGACAAAGCCTATCACGAAAGCAGTAAGCGAGATGAGTTGCCTGACTGCCCCCGAGATGAGCCCCATGACAAAGCCAACGGCCAGAAGTATGAGCAGAAGAATATCCACTTAGAGCGTTGCCTTGATCTCTATCTCTTGGAAGGTCTCAATCATGTCGCCCTCCTTCAGGTCATTGTATCCTACCAGTGAGATACCGCATTCGAAGTTGGTGCTGACCTCTTTTACGTCGTCCTTGAAACGCTTCAGCGCATTGATGGCACCCGTGAAGACCACGATGCCGTCGCGAATGACGCGAGCCTTGTTGGTGCGGCTGACCTTACCATCCACAACATAGGCACCGGCCACGGTGCCAACCTTCGTGATGTGATAAACCTGGCGCACTTCCACCTGAGCCGTGACTTCCTCCTTGATTTCGGGCGAAAGCATACCCTCCATGGCGTCCTTCACCTCCTCGATAGCATCGTAGATGACGCTGTAGAGGCGAATATCGACGTCCATCTGCTCAGCCAGCTTGCGCGCTGCGGCAGAGGGACGAACCTGGAAGCCTACGATGAAGCAGTTCTCGGCAGCTGCTGCCATGTTGACATCGCTCTCGCTGATCTGGCCCACAGCCTTGTAGATGACGTTGACTTGAATCTTCTCCGTAGAGAGTTTGATGAGCGAGTCGCTGAGAGCCTCGATGGAGCCATCCACATCGCCCTTGACGATGAGGTTGAGTTCCTGTACACCGCCCAAGGCGATGTTGTGTGCCAACTCTTCCAGGCCACGACGCTTCATCGTACGCAGGCCCTGCTCGCGAGCCAGTTGTTCGCGCTTGTTGGCAATCTCGCGGGCTTCCTGGTCGGAATCCATGACGTGGAAAGCGTCACCCGCCTGCGGAGCGCCATTCAAGCCAAGCACAGTGGCAGCCTGCGACGGACCAATCTCCTGGACTCTCTGCCCGCGTTCGTTGAGCATCGCTTTCACGCGGCCGTAGTTCGTGCCGGCAAGGATGATGTCGCCCACACGCAGGGTGCCGTTGCTGACGAGCACAGTGGCTACATAGCCACGACCCTTGTCCAGACTCGACTCAATAATGGAACCCATTGCCTTGCGGTTGGGGTTAGCCTTGAGGTCGAGCATCTCGGCTTCCAGCAGCACCTTCTCGAGAAGGTCCTCAACACCAATACCCTTCTTGGCACTGATGTCCTGGCTTTGATACTTACCGCCCCATTCTTCCACGAGGAAGTTCATGGCAGCAAGGCCTTCCTTAATCTTGTCGGGGTTTGCCCCTGCTTTATCAATCTTGTTAATGGCAAAGACGATGGGAACTCCGGCAGCAGTGGCATGCGCGATGGCTTCCTTCGTCTGTGGCATGATGTCGTCGTCGGCAGCCACGATAATAATGGCGATATCCGTCACCTGGGCGCCGCGGGCACGCATGGCAGTGAAGGCCTCGTGGCCTGGCGTGTCGAGGAATGTCACGTGCCGGCCATCGTCGAGTGTCACATTATAGGCACCGATGTGCTGCGTAATGCCACCAGCCTCGCCTGCGATGACGTTTGTCTGGCGAATATAGTCGAGCAGCGATGTCTTACCATGGTCGACGTGACCCATCACGGTTACTATGGGAGCGCGTGGCACGAGGTCCTGCTCGTCGTCCTCCACTTCGCTGACAGCTGCGCTCACTTCTGCGCTGACGTATTCCGTGGTGAATCCGAACTCCTCTGCCACAAGGTTCTCGGCATCCATGCGTTGATTGATGCTGACCATGATGCCGATGCTCATGCAGGTCGCGATGATTTTCGTGACAGGCACGTTCATCATCGTAGCGAGCTCGTTGGCAGTGACAAACTCGGTCAGCTTGAGTACCTTGCTCTCTGCAGCTTCGTTGGCGAGTTCCTCTTCCATGCCTTGTCGGATAGCCTCGCGCTTCTCGCGACGATACTTGGCGCCCTTGCCCATCTTGGTGCCCTTGCTTGTCAGGCGAGCCAGGGTCTCGCGTACTTGCTTGGCAACTTCTTCCTCGCTGACCTCAGGTTGCAGGGGAGCTTGCTTAGGCTGGTTCTTCTGTTTCTTCCTGCCGCCACCGTTCTGGTTTTGTTGTTGAGCGTTGCCTCCATTCTTCTTCTGACCTTGTTGCTGGTTGGCAACGTCATTGACGTCGACGCGTTCCTTGCCCAGGCGCAGGCGTTTCTTCTTGTCGTTGTTCTGGGCTTCTTGACGTTCGCGGCGGCGTTCCTCGTGCGTCTTCTTCTTGGGGCGCGTTGTCTGGTTTATGCTGTCGAGGTCGATCTTGCCTTTGATGGTAAGAGATGGAGCAGCATTTGGCGCAGGCGACAGGCGGAAGATTTCCTCATCTTGCTTTTTTACGGGAGCTGTCTCTGCAGGTTTCTCCTCGGGAGCGACAATGTCTTCTTTAGGAGCAACGACTTCTTCCTTGGGAGCGACAGGCTCTTCCTTTTTCGCAGGAACAGGTATGGCTTCCTCTTCCTTCTCAACAGGTTTTGGCTCCGGCTTCTTTTCTTCTGCAGGTTTTGCCTTGGGAGCTTTCTCTGCCTTTGCAGGTTTCCTGTTGTCGAGATTGATGTGTCCCAGGATTTTGGGGCCTTCAACCTTAGGAGTCTCTATCTGTACCTCTTCCACGGGCTTTGCCTTTGGTTCCTTGCGCTCCTTCTTGTTTTGGCCGATGTGCTGCTGAATGAGTTGTGTTGCCTCGTTGCGCAGCCCCTTGTCCGAGCTGAATTCGCTTTGCAACTGGGCATATTGCTCTTCGGTTATCTTATAGTTGGGATTGGCTTCAACCTCGCTGAAGCCTTTCTTCTGTAGGAATTCGACAGCCGTCTGCAGCCCGATGTTGAACTCCTTCGTTACTTTATTTAATCTTATGCTCATGTTTTTTCTAATCCCTAATCTCTAATCTCTTGTCTCTTATCCAAATGTTATTCGAACTCGGCTTGCAGGATGCGCAGTACTTCGTCCACGGTTTCTTCTTCGAGGTCGGCATTCTGGATAATCATTTCACGCTGTGCGCCGAGCACGCCCTTTGCTGTCTGGAAGCCAATCTTCTTCAGTTCGTCGATGACCCAGGGCTCGATGGCGTCGGTGAACTCGTCGAGGCTTACGTCGTCGTTGTCCTCTTCGCTGTCGAGTTCGCGGTAGACGTCGATGGTATATCCCACGAGCATGCTGGCAAGTTTCACGTTCAAGCCGCCCTTACCGATGGCGAGCGATACCTGATCCGGGTCGAGGTAGACCTCGGCGGTGTGCTCTTCCTCGTTGAGGGTAACGCTGTTGACGCGGGCAGGATTGAGGGCGCGTGTGATCATGAGTTGTGTGTTGGAGGTCCATGTCACGACGTCGATGTTCTCGCCCTTCAGTTCGTGGACGATGCCGCGGAGGCGGCTGCCTTTCACTCCGACGCAGGCTCCGACGGGGTCGATGCGGTCGTCGTAGCTTTCGACTGCTATTTTGGCGCGTTCGCCGGGGATGCGGGCAATCTTGTGAATCGTGATGAGTCCGTCCTGGATTTCGGGTACTTCGGCTTCGAGCATGCGTTGCAGGAACTCGGGAGCTGTGCGGCTCAGGATGATGCGGGGCTTGCCGCCGGTGTTTTCGACGCGCAGGATGACGGCGCGTGTGCTCTCGCCTTTGCGGAAGAAGTCACCCGGAATCTGTTCCTGACGCGGCAGCAGCAGTTCGTTCCCCTCTTCGTCCATGAGGAGGGTCTCGCGTTTCCATGTCTGGTAAACCTCGGCGCTGATGACTTCTCCCTCGCGTTCTTTGTATTCGTTATAGAGTGAGTCGTACTCCAGCTCTGTGATGCGGCCGGCGAGGGTCTGCCTGAGCTGGAGGATGGCGCGGCGTCCGAACTCGGACATATCGACGCGCTGGCTGACTTCCTCGCCTATTTCGTAGTCGTCCTCTATCAGTTGAGCTTCGGAGAGAGCAATCTCCTTGTTCTTGTCGTTTACTTCGCCATCGGGCACGACCACGCGGTTGTGGTAGATTTCGAAGTCACCCTTGTCGGGGTTTACGATGATGTCGTAGTTCTCGTCAGTGCCGTACATCTTGGCGATGACGTTGCGGAAGCACTCTTCCAGTACGCTTACCAGGGTGGCGCGGTCGATGTTGTTCTTCTCTTTAAAGTCGGCGAACACCTGAATCATGTCTGCCGCTTCTTTTGATTTACTTGTCTTTGCCATTATATTTTGTGTTATTGTTATTTCACTTTGATGAGGTACTTTGTGTAGGCGACGTCGTCGAAGCGGAAGTCTGTGGGTACTTCCATGGTGACGGGGCGCTTCTTGCCTTCCTCTTTCACCTTCTGGGTGATGCTGAGGCAGAATCCTGTGTCGCTCACGCTGAGCAGGGTGCCGCGGTACTTCTTGCCGTCGTGCAGCTGTGTCTCCACTTCTTTGCCGATGTGTATCTCGTATTGGCGACGAACACGGAACGGCTGTCCCAGTCCGGCACTGCCTACTTCGAGCTCGTAGTCTTCTTCGTCGCGGCTGAGGCGCGACTCGATGTGTCGGCTCAGGTCGGCACAGTCTTCAATCCACACACCGTCCTGGTGGTCTATCTCCACCACGATGCGGTCGTCCGGGCTGATGCTGATGTCCACAAGGAAATACTCTTTGCCTTCAAGCCATTCCTCTACTGCTTGCTGCACTGCACTTTTGCTGATCATGTGTCTGAGTGTGTTAGGTTTATTAAAGAAAAGTGAGGAACTTCCTGAGCCCCTCACTTTCATCTTTTCGCGTGCAAAGGTAAGTGATTTCTTCGAAACGTGCAAATAATTGTTCAGAAAAATAGCGTAAAACCCTGAATTATTTAAGGAAAGGCAAGTATTTGTGCCTGCCGAGGCCTTTAGCTTTAGGGAATGGTGATGCCCCGGTAATCCTGCTGAACTTGCTCATAGCTCTGTAGGTTGCCGATGTCGTAGCGATGGCCCGGCATCTCCATAGCATGGACGGGTGTCTGCTGGCAGAGCCATGCGATGTAGCTGCCCGGCGCGTCCGTGCCGCAACCCTCCTGGATGCCTTTGCCGACGAGCTGTGCGTCGTGGCGTGTGTAATAGTAGAAGGGCGGACACCCCCAGTGCGTCTCGGGGGTGGGGGACTTCTCTGTCATGCGGAGGACACGGTCGTTCTGGTCGATGGTCACTACGCCGCATTTCAGCAGTCTCTGCTCGTCCTTTTCCCAGAAACGCATGATGCAGGAGGTCTGCTTCCCGACGGCATAGCGGATGAAGTGCCCGAGGCTGAAGTCCAAAAGGTTGTCGCCGGCAATGACCAGCATGTCGTCGTCGAGCCCGAGGCTGTCGATGGCGTACTGGATATCGCGGACGGCTCCCAGTCGCGTCTCGTTGCTCGAGGTGCCGTCGTCTACTACAGTCACCTTCTGAGCCTTCGTCGCGGCCCAATCCATGAAGTGGCGGGCGAACTTGTGGTTGGAGATGACGATGTATTCATCCACCAGCCCAGCTCCGTCTATGTCGTCAATGAGCCAGTCGAGGATGGTTTTGTCGCCCACTTTCAGGAGGGGCTTGGGGAAGTTCTCTGTAAGGGGATAGAGCCGGGTGGCATATCCGGCAGCAAGGATAAGGCATTTCATATCAGTCCGTTTGCGCTTTCGCAGATGTGTACATTGTATTTGCCTTCCAGCTGCGGGAAGGCTTGTAGATATTCCTTGGTGACTTGTTCGCAGATGCTTTGCTCGTAGGCGGGGTCGATAAGCGCCATGCAGCAGCCCTTGAAGCCGGCTCCGCTGAAGCGTCCGCCGTAGATGCCGTCGGTGTGGCACATGATGTCGTAGAGCGTCTTCAGTTCCGGAGAGCCCGTCTCCCAGTTGACGATGCTGCTCTGTCCGCTTTCGAAGCTGAGGCGGCCATACGTCTCGAGGTCGCCCCTGCGCCAGGCCTCGGCAGCGAGCTCAACCCTGTCGAACTCGGTGTACCAGTGTTCGGCACGCTTCCTCCAGTTCTCCGGCAGGCGTTCCTTGTACTTCTCGTACACCTCGCGCGGCACTGCCCGCAGGTTCGCTTCGGAGAACTTGCCGTAGTCTATGCCGGCGTAGGCCATCATGGCATAGGCTGCGCTGCGTGCTTCATCCACGCGCATGTTGTATTTGCTGCCGGTAAGCGTGCGCTCGATGCCGCTGAAGAAGATGGCGATGCGGTATGGCTTCATCCCGGGATGCGTAGGGATGAGCTCGTACTCGTCGGTCTTCGTGTCGAGGTAGAGCAGGTGGTCCTTCTTGGAATACACCTCGCAGCTCTGGTCGAGCTTGCCGCTGCTGACGCCGACGTAGTCGTTCTCGGCAGCCATGGAAGTGAGGATGAACTCCAGCGGCTCGGGCTGTATGCCGTTGACCTGGCATAGAGCCTTCAGGAAAACCAGGGTCACGGCTGCCGACGACGAGAGGCCGCCGATGGGGAGGGTGCCTTCGATGACGCCGCTAAGCCCGTGCGTCAGCGGATAACGCTCGGCGAGTTTCAGCGTAGCCCCGCGAAGATAGTCGGCCCAGTCGCCCTGCTTGTGCCGAGGCACATCGCGGACATGGAACTGGGCGCGCTTTTCAAATTGAAGGGAACAGAGTTCCACCACGCCGTTGAGCTTGGGGCTGTAGGCAAGGTGGATGCCTTTGTCGATGGCAAGACCTGTAATCTTGCCGAGGTTCGCGTCGCAGTGTGCACCGACGGGGCAGACGCGATAGGGGCAGAAAGCCATGGCCTCCGGCTCACGCTTATAGATTTCTTGGAATCTTTCCTGGCATTTCATTGTAGAATTGGTTTAGTGTCTTTTTTGTTATAATGTAAGGGGCGTTTCAATGCCCTATAGGGGAGTGAGATCACCTTAGTTCCACGGTTTTAACTTCACTCATATTCTCGCAGAAGCGCAGGCGGTATCTTGTGCCGTCGCTCTTCCCTCGGCGGATGGTGATGACCTGTTTCTCGCTGGGCAGCATCGAGAAGAAATTGTCGCTGTAGTAGGTGCCGTGCACGGGTTTATCGTTCAGGTCGGTGAGGAGCAACTGGCAGAAGAAGGCGATGCGCCGGCTATTGTTCTTCAGCGTAACCTCCCACTCTTGGTATCCATCCCTGTCGGGAAGGCGGCGGGCAGTCAGTGTCGGCTTGGCCTCCGGCATGGTGCCAAGGGCATCGAAACCGCCTGTGCAAGGTCCGGTCACAGTGTTCTTGCCCTCGTACTTGTTGCTGGAACGCCAGTAGAAGTTGCGGCTCAGGACTTTTCCTCTTGCATCGGTCAGTTCGAGAGTAATGAAGTGGACGGGCGAGATGTCGTCGGGGATGTCGACCTTCAGCACGTTGTTTGCCACACCGTCGGCTGGTACATCGACCTTTGCCGTTACGGTGCTGACCCTACGGCTCTGCATGTTGTACAGCTCTGCCTTAGCCTTCAGCCCCTCCTGCGGATCGATGAAATCGTTGCTGACACTGACTGTGTTCTTCAGGTAATCGTATTGGATGTGCAGAGGCTCGAGGGCATGCATGGTGTGATAGAGTGATGCAGTGGGCTCCAGGAACCAGTCCCACATGCGGGCGCACACTTGCCAGTTGGGGCAGTTATGGTACCAGAAGAGCAGACCCGAGCACCAGCGGTCGCCATATTGCAACTTGTTCTCGTTCCACACTTCCCAGATGCTCTTCGAATTGATAGCGCCGACCATCTGCCCGCGGCGTGCGAACTCCTCGATGTTACTGCTCTCGCCGTACTGATTCACCATGTCTTTGTAGAGCGTGCTCATGAGGTGGAAGCCGTTGCCGTCCATGTAATCCCACGTCGCCTTATTGATGGGCCAGAGGTCTTCCCGTGGCATCATGTCGTAGAGACTCTCCACGATGGGCAAGGTCGGAGCGCCGTATTCGGGATTGAATCCGTCCACGCGACTTCCTCTATCTGAGGCTGTGTTCTCATAATGGCGCATCGGGTTGACCTGCTTATAGGGGCTGCCGTCGTGTACACCATCACATTCGCTCTGCATCTGGTACGGTATGTCGGGTGCCAGACGCTTGATGAGCTCCTCGGCCCCCGTGACGGCTGTGCTCTCGTTGCTCGATACGTAGATGACGATGCTTGGATGGTTGCGTATGCGCTTCATGGTGCTTGCCACGTTGCTGAGGTATAGCGGCTCGTCCATAGGGTGCTTCGTGTCGCCGGTCATCCAGAATTCTTGCCATACCATGATGCCATATTCGTCGCACAGCTCGTAGAAGCGGTCGCTCTCCGCTATGCCGCCTCCCCAGAGGCGCAGCAGGTTGATGCCGCATTGATTGGTGTAGGCGAGCTCGGTCTCCATCCTTCGGTCGTCGGTGCGGAGCATTGCCTCGGGTATCCAATTGTTGCCCCTGACGAAAGTCTTATGCCCGTTCACGATGAAGACCTTCGATTTGTCGGGCGTCTCGCGTGAGGCGATGACCTCCTTGATGCCGAAGCGTGTGGAGATTTTGTCCATTGTGTTGCCCTTGCCATCCTGGAGCGTCAGCCGAAGCGTATAGAGGTGTTGGTCGCCCTTGTTCTTTGGCCACCAGAGTCTGGGGTTGTTTATGACGAGCTGCGGGTAGTCTTCCGGCGTGAAGGTGACGACCGCGTGCTCTCCCCTTTGCAGGTTCATCTTCTTGGAAGCAAAGGTGATGCTGCTTCCGTCGCTGCCTTCGATGGTTCCGCTGACGGTGTACTCTCCGCCATTCGTGCCGGGATTCCATACCTCGACGCTTACTGTCTCTCTCGCCACGTCGTAGTTCGGATGGGCAAGTTCCGAGGAGACGTAAGGGCTGCGGAGTTGTTGGGGACCCGTTGCATAGAGGCGGACGGAGCGCCAGATGCCGGTGTTGCGGTCGCGGATGCCGTCCTCGTAGGTGAAGTCCCAGCCCACCGTCATCAGTTGCGTCACGTTTTGTCCGATCCAGCCGTCGCCTCCGTTGTGCCATTCACCGGCGGCTCCCCAGCTCTTCGGCATGGCGGAGCCGGGCACGTCTACGGGAAAGACGCGGATGGCGACAGCCGTTGTCTGCCCGGGCTTTACGCGGTCGGTGATGTCGAAGGGTTGGCTGTTGAACATGCCTGCCATATTGCCAATCAGATAGCCGTTAGTCCATACCTCTGCCCTATAGTTGATGCCCATCGGCTCGAGCCAGATGCGTTTGCCCTCGTAGTCGGCTGGCACGGTGAACTCCGTACGGAACCAATAGGTATAGAACTCCCTTCCTGCCTTCGCGATGTCGGGGATGAGGCCGTTCGCAATCTTGTTTGTCTGCCCGAAGTAAGGCTCGGGATAGACCTTCTGCTCTACAAGGTTTGTCAGGACAGTGGCGGGCACGATGGCTTCTGCCCATCCTTGCGGACTGAATCCGGCCATTGAGATGTCTCGGCCGGTTGCCTTTGCCTCGCCGTCACGAATCATGTACCAGGTCTGGCTGCCTCCATGTCCGAGGCGGGAATCCAGGGTGATGCAGTCCTGCCGCTCGGAAGCCGTGGCGGGGAAGATGGCTGTGAGCATCAGAAGGGATAGGAGGATGTGTTTCATGTATGTTGTCTGTTTGATTATAGATTATGCCACGCAAAGATAGGGAAAAGTTTGCACATTATGAAGCGGAAGCCTTAAAAACTTGCCTTATTTTGCTCTTTTCCGCTTTCCCCTTGCCTTCGGTAGGGAAAAGTTTAGTATCTTTGCACTGACCTTTTGCAATAAAAGTGTAATGGAGAAGCAATTCCGTCCGGACGATTCGCTGCCGTGCAGCATGATTGAGCTCGACGAGGTGGACTCTACAAACAGTTACCTGCGTGGACTCGATGTGCCGTGCGACCAGCGCCTGACGCTTGTGACGGCCGACTTCCAGACGTGCGGCAGGGGTTCCGGCACGAACCGTTGGGAGTCGGAAAAGGGCAAGAACCTCCTTTTCAGCCTTTGCCTGATGCCACGCAGGCTGCCTGTCCGGCGGATGTTCGCCATCTCGGAGGCCACGGCACTGGCGCTTGTCACGGCTCTGACGAGTCTTGTGGAGGAGCAGGCCCCTGCCTGCAGCCCCTCTTTCACCATAAAGTGGCCCAACGACATCTACTATGGAGACAGCAAGGTGGCTGGGATGCTCATCGAGAACGACCTGCAGGGAGCACTGGTGCACCGCTCCGTCATAGGCATCGGACTCAACGTCAACCAGCGACGCTTCCTGAGCGATGCGCCCAATCCGCGCTCTTTGGCCGACATCGTGGGGCACGACCTCGGGCGACGTCGTGTGCTGGAGCGGTTCATGGAGCGTTTCGCGCACTACACCGACCTGCTCTGCGAGGGCAAGGACAGTGCCCTGGATGCCATGCACGAACACTACAAGGAGCACCTCTACCGCATGGGTGAAGAGCATAAATTTATCGATGAAATGGGCGATTTTTGCGCCAGGATAGTCGACGTCATGCCGTCGGGTCACCTCGTCCTCCAGGATTCGGATGGCAACATGCGACACTACGAGTTCAAACAAATTAAATATGTGATATGAGATTCAAACGTATTCTTTTAAAACTCTCCGGCGAGAGCCTGATGGGAGAGCAGGGTTATGGCATCGACGTGAAACGCCTCGGCGAGTATGCCACGCAGATTAAGGAGGCGGCCGACATGGGTGTGCAGATAGGCATCGTCATAGGCGGCGGCAACATCTTCCGCGGGCTGACGGGAGCAGGCAAGGGTTTCGACCGCGTCAAAGGCGACCAGATGGGCATGTGCGCCACGGTCATCAACTCGCTGGCACTGAGTAGTGCGCTCGATGCAGTAGGCCAGAAGAACCGCGTCATGACGGCGATCCGCATGGAGCCCATCGGTGAGTTCTACGGCAAATGGAAGGCCATCGAGGCTATGAACCGCGGCGAGGTGGTCATCTTCAGTGCCGGCACAGGCAGCCCATACTTCACGACGGACACGGGCTCCTCGCTCCGTGGCATCGAGATCGAGGCTGACGTCATGCTGAAAGGCACCCGCGTGGACGGCATCTACACGGCAGACCCCGAGAAGGACCCTGCTGCAACGAAGTTCCACGACATAACCTACGAGGAAGTCATCGCGCGGAACCTCAAGGTGATGGACATTACGGCAACCGCCATGTGCATGCAAAACGACCTGCCCATCTACGTCTTCAACATGGATCAGGTGGGAAATCTCGGTCGCGTCCTCAGCGGCGAGGACATCGGCACGCTGGTGCATAACTGATTCCGGCGTACTTCCCCAGGCATTCCAGCCTGCCGCATCGCTCATCCCCCTATACTGGGTTGCTTGCAGCATCATGAATATTCAATTGCAGGTTCATGATGCTGCAATTGCATATTCATGATGCTGCAACGAAGGCATACTATTGCGTCGTGCAATCCAACATAAAAAAAGAGGCGGAGACTCGTTGTGAGCCTCCGCCTCTGCTATGCCAGCTGAGTCGATGCAGTCAGCTTATTTGACCAGGACCTTCTTGCCGTTCACGATGTTGATGCCCCTCTGGAGCTTCTCCAGACGTTGTCCGGCCAGATTGTAGATGCCGTTGTTTGCAGCGGGCAACTCGTCGGCCTTGATGTCGTGGATGCCGTCGGGATCGACATTCGTGTAGGTTTCATCGTCGAGCCATACCTGCAGCGAGCTGTCCCAGAGTACGGGATAGTCGTCGGTGGCGAGCGTTTGGTACCAGTTAATCTCGCTCTGGTCGCCGTTCAGCTTGTAGCAGATCTCGCCGCTCTTCAGTTGGGCATCGGTGACGGTAGTAGACTGTTCGTTGTTCTCGCCGAAGCCTTTTGCAGCACTTCCCTCGAGCCAGTAGTTGTTCTCGAACTTGGAGTTGGCGTGGCTGCGCAAGCGTCCGATGATGGCACCACTGTAGGTGGGCGTTCCGCCATTTATGAGTCCGATGGTACCCACACTGAGTGAGTTCTTGACACCCACGAAGTTGTCGTTGTTGACATAGCCGCAGATGCCGCTCGCGTAGGCGTTGGATGCGGTGAAGAGTATGTCGCCGTAGTCCGCGCAGTTCTCGTAGGCGCAGTTAGTGTTAGAGTATCCGCCGATGCCTCCTATGCAGTCGTACGAGTTGTGCTTGTCGATGATGGTTCCCGAGAAGGAGCAGTTGTAGGCCTTGCTTCCATCGGCCATGTGACCGCAGATGCCGCCGATGTGGTGAGACGTACTGACGGAGGCGATGTCGAGCGTAGAGTGAACATTGCGGAAGGTAGTGCCTTCAGCCCATCCGATTGCGCCGTAGCCCGTTCCACCATTGTAGTTGAGGGCGCCGCTGATGCTGAAGTTCTGGATGGTGGCATTCTTGGCGTAGCCGAAGAAACCGCGCATGTCGCCCGAAAGGGTTGCAGTGTCGCAGAGAGCCACACCGTCTTCCTCGCCATACTGATATATGCCGTAGTTCAGGATCTTGTGGTTCTGTCCGTCGAACTCACCCGAGAAGGGCGCATCCTTAATGCCTATAGGATCGAAGTTCTCTATGTCCTTCATGTCAATATCAGCCGTCAAGACAGCCTTGGCGTTGCTTTCTCCGGCACTTACCCTAAGCGAGAAGAGCTGCAGGTGCTTTGTGGTTGCCAGTTGGTAGACGCCGTTTACGCTTGGTATCAGCCGACTCAGGATGTCCAGCTGCTCAGCAAGAGCCAAGGCCTCTTCCGTGGATACATTTCCGGAGATATAGCCCCCCTGTGCCTCTAATGCCAGTTCACTGTACTTGTTGTAGTCCTCTTCATTGATGAAGTCCTGACTTAGCAGTCCGTCGATAATATCGTAGATGGCATTGGCTTTGTCAAGCATTGTGATGTAAGCCTTACGGCAATCGTAAACCTGATTGAAGAGATCCGAGAAGACATTGATGAGTGCTATCTTCTTCTCTCCGTCGGTTGCGCCCTCAACCCCATTGATGGCTTCCTGGAGTTGCTTCTGAAGTGCCGTCGATATATTGGGATAGAGCACAAAGCTTTCATCCTCGCTCCAGAAGAAGTCCACGATAGTCTGGGCACGAGCCACATAGCCTTCCAGCACATCGGCAAGCTTCTCGTTTGCCTCCTCAGCAGTTCCCATGTAGTAGACATGTAGGCCGCCGAATGGCATCCAGTCTTTTGCCTGGCCGGTGCCAAGGTTGCGCATGCCGACAGTCAACGTGCCATCGGTCACCTCAGTAGCACAGAAGTTCTGGTAGCGACCAGCCTTGAATGCATAGGAGCATCCATCGCGAGAGGTGGGAACCCAGCCAATGATGTCGCCCAGATACTGAGCGTCGCTGCCCTCTCCAAGACAGTTTACGTTAGGCTCTGCCTCGTCTTCAGGGATGGCATCTTCGCCAATGGACATGAAGTAGTTCACCGTGTTGTTCAGGTAAAGCTGGCCTGCATAGAACTGAGAGTAGATGTCGTCGCTGCTTCGGAACAGGCCGTTGATGTCCATCACGTAGATACCGTTCGGCATCTCAGTCAGAGTCTGGCTAACATTAGAGCTGTTATTGTTGTAAGTCTCAGCGATGGGCATAATCTCAGTCTTGCCTCCAACGGTGGCACTTCCGCCATCGTGCGCTTCATCCCATCCTTCGAATTTGTCCGCAAAGGTGGGATTGACGAGCAGACGGGTAATCTCGGTGCCGGAAGTAATGCCGCCTGCAATGGCATTCTCGAGCAATTGGTTGACGAAGGCAATCTCGTCTGTGATTGCCTTATCATCCAGTTGGCAATTCTCCATGATGTATGCGTAGCTGCCATTGGGATAGTCGTTGTTCGGCTCAATGGTTCCCTCAAGATACTCCTTGAGCAGGTCAGCCCATTCGCCTTCAAGCCCGTTCTCTTCCATATAGGTGGCTGCTGCCTCGCAAGCATTGACGTAAGCCACATAGTTCGCAGCAGAAGTCTTGATAGCTTCCTTCAGCTCGAGTGAAGCCTTGTATGCCGCCATGAAGTCATCGAGGTTGTCAATGTCTTCCCAAGTGCTAACCCTGTCTGCATACTCTTCGAGCAGTGCTGTGTATGCCACGGTGTTCTCAATGAAATCAGTCTCAGTGGCAATCACATTGTATTGGAACAAATCGAATGACGCACCATCGTCAGAGATGCAGGCATATCCGTTGGCAGTCTGGAAGACAATAGCTCCATCGCCATAAGGCAGGGGATAGTCCTCTTCTTCGATAGTCTGATGCCAGATGGGGTCAACGAACGATTCTTCATTCAGCTTCCAGCATATCTCACCGCTGGTAAGATCATATTTGGAAACCTCAATGGCTGCGTCGCCGTTTACCTTGCCGCCGCTTCCGTTGCCATTCACGAACTCGCCCTGATAATAGACATTGCTGAAGATAGAGTTGTTGCCGTTAATCTTACCGAAGAACTGTCCGTAGACGGCAGCCTTAGCCGTACCGATGGAGAGGCAGTTCTTGATGGTTGTCCTGCCACCGTTGTTGTAGCCTACAATGCCGCCGAAGGTGGAGCCGCCGGGTGACTCATGGTTATTAATGACAGTACCATCAAACAAGCAATTAGTGACGCCCAGGTAGCACTTGGAGTCGTTGTTGACGTAACCCACGATGCCTCCGTAGTTACCACTACCGCCTGAATCGTTGCCGTCCAGTGTGCCTGAGTAGGTACAGCCATCGACGTAAGCCTGATTGCCTATGATGGCACCAAGGATACCGCCTTGTCTGCCGCCGCTAGAGCTGTTATTGATGTTCACGAAGCTATGGACGTTGCGGATGGTGGGGGAGGTGGAAGACCCGGCAGCACCGTCGCGAGCATAGGCAACCGCACCGCCTGTGTACTGGACGTTGACGTTGAATTCTCCGTAGATGTCGAAGTTCTCGATGAGAGCACCTGTAGAGATGACACCGAAGAGGCCGAAGAAGTTCTGCTTGGCAGTGGCGTTGAGATTGCGGATAGTATGGCCTTGTCCGTCGAAGTGGCCTCTGTAGGCAGCGTTAGCCGTGCCTCGCGTGTTGCCCCAGTCGCCGATGGGAGTCCAGACGAACTCTGTTCCCTTTTCCTCAGCCTCTGCAATCTTCTCTGCGAAGTCAATGTCGGCAGTCAGCACGACATTGAGGGTGTCTGCACCAGCGTTCACCTTTTGCTCGAACCATATCAGGTCTCCTGCCGTCGAGATCTCATAGTTTCCTTCGGCATTGGGCGTAAGGTAGTTCTCGTCGAATATGCCGCAGTAGGAGCAGAAGCCATCGACGATGTTATGTTCGTCCTGCAGGATAGCCTGAGGATCGTTGGTGTAGCTGACGTCGTCATACACGTCTCCGTTGCAATGCAAGCGTCCCACCATATAGACCTGTGCATGGGTGTTGTCCAGGAGGGGTTGCTCGTCGGCTCCTATCGTTTGGTACCAACCGATGTTTGTCTGGTCGCCGTTGAGCCTGAAGGCTATCTCTCCGGTGGGAAGCTGCTCGGCGGTGAAGCAGGTGGCCTGTGTCAGGTTGACCGCTCCGTCGTTCTTTCCTGCTCCCGTAGCACTGCCTTCCAGCCAGCAGTTGCCAGTCAGTTTGTTCACATCGTGGCTCCTCAGACGGCCAACAATAGCACCGCCAAACGACGGAGCCAGTCCTTCTTCCTCTCCCGAGTCGAGGATGACCTGACCCATGTTGAGGCAACCTTGGACGTAGGAGGTGGTGTTGTTGAGATAACCGGCCACGCCTCCGGCTGCACAACCTTGGCTTTCGAAGGTGATGGTGCCGTAGTTTGCGCAGAACACGACACTGTCTCCGCCCAGATAGGATACGACGCCTGCGAAGTTGTCGGTGCTGCCTGCGGCCACATGCATTGTGCCGCTGAAGGTACAGCCACTGATGGTGTTGCCGCCGCGGGCAGAGCCTACGACGCCGCCCACATGGTGTACGCCGCTCACGGGAACGTCAATGTCCAGCGAGGAGTGTATGTTTCGGATGATGCTGCTTGAGGGGTAGCCCACTACACCTGAGCCTGTGCCGGCTGTGGAGGTAAGGGTTCCGCTGATGCTGAAGTTCTGGATGGTGGCTCCGTTCGTGGTTCCGAAGAAGCCTCCTCCGTCGGTGTCGCTTTGGGCATCGAAGCCTGTAATCTTATGCCCTTGGCCGTCGAAGATGCCGGTGAAGCCAGAGATGGTGTTCTCCCAAGGGTCTGTCAGGGCGATGTCTGCAGTCAGAATGGCGTTGGCGCCGCTCTCTCCTTCGTTCACCAAGTCGGCAAACGTCACCAGATCTTCGGCCGTGGCAATCTCGTAGTACGTCTTGCCGTCGATTTCCGTCTGGGTCAGACCTTCTGCCCACGCTTGCATTCCTGTAGAGCCAAGAAGGGCTGTCAGGAAAGGGAGTAGAATGTTTGGTTTCATGTCTGTGTGTTTGTTAGTTTATGTTATGGTGATTCCTTGCTGAGGCACATGTATGCGTGTATGGCCCGGAAAGGTCGTACACGCATACATTATATAATATATTAATACAGGACTTTCTTTCCGCCAATGATATTGATGCCATGCTGCATCTTCTGGATGCGCTGGCCGGCCAGGTTGTAGATGGGCTGGCCGTTGGTCTCCGGACTCTGTATGTCAGCGATGCCGGTGGCATCGTCGCCTTCGAAGTAGAATGCCTTCACGCCGCTTGCGCTCTGGTAGTATGCCTTGCCTGCGGGTATGGTGCCTTCTGCCTTGTAGAATGCTACCACGTCGTCCTTGACTGCAAGGACGTACATAGAGCCGTCGGCTTCTGTGGCAACGTCTGTGCCCTTGAGGTCGTTGGCGACGTTGATGTCGGGCAGTTCGGCAGCAGTCTTGTTGTAGTAGCTGCCTTTCAGGATGACGGGAGTGCCTGCGGGGATGTTGGGAATCTTTGTGAGGCTGAGCCATGTGCCGTTGTTTACGGCAGCGTATGCCTGTGCGTCGCCGTTGAGCTTATAGCCTGTTGTGGTGTCGTAGAGGGTGGCATATCCGGCTTCACCGATATAGGATACGGGGTTGTCGGTGCTAAGGACTGGTGTTGCATCGGTGCCGATGTACTGGCTCCAGTCTGTGCCGAGGTTGTAGGCGAGCCAGCCGTTCCCGAGCTTTTCCTCTGTGAAGTTCGGGTAGTTCGGCTGCGAGCCGTTCATGCTGAAGCTGTTTGTGATGGTGAAGCTGGCACCGTTACCGTTACGATAGACGTAAGCCTCTTGCGACCTGGGGTTAACCACTTCGGAGATTGTCCAGAAGCCTTCGATGGTGACGATTGCGTTGTTGAACCATCCAGTCAGTGCGCCGCAGTCCTTGCCATTGCCGGCTGAGGGGTTGGTTGTCGTGACTTTGCCTGTTGTCCAGCAGTTCTTGATGCTGACATTCTTCTTGTCGTTGCCGTTGCCGAATACGCCGCCGAAGAGTCCGCCCACATTGTTTTGGGTGCCTGTTACGTCGGCGCAGTTGCCGATGCCTTCGAATGTGCCGCCGCCAGAGTGACGACCGATGAGGCCAACTACTTGTGTGCCCTGGATGGCGCAAGTGCTGTCGAGCCAGAAGTTCTTCAAGGTTACGCCGGTAAGGGTGTTAAACATACCGTAGCTTTCTGGGGCTTCCGAGTTGACGAGCTGGAAGTTGGAGAGCTTGTGTCCCTGTCCGTCGAAGGTACCGACGTAGCGTGTGTTGCTGTTGTCGCCGCCGTAGCCGATGGGGAACTTGCTTATGTCGGCGCCTTCCATGTCGATGTCTGCGGTCAGGATGGCATTGGCGTTAGGCGAGCCGTTGTTAACCTTGGCAGCGAACCAAACGAGCTGCTTGGCGTTGGCTATCTCGTAGAAGCCATCGGTGTTGGGAGTCATGTAGTCTCCGTCAAATTCGCGGCAGTAGGAGCAGAAGCCGTCGACGAAGTCATGGCTGTCGATGATCGTGCCAGAATCTTCGTTGGAGTAGGTCACGCCTTCGTAGGGAGTGCCGTCGCAGTGCTGGCGACCGTTGGCATAGATAGTGCCGTGTGAGCCGTTGTCACTGTAGGGGAAGGGATAGGCATCATCAATGAGTGTCTGGAACCAGTTGGTGCTTCCGAGTGCAAAGGCAATCTCGCCGCTGGCAAGCTGTGCGTCTGTTACGAGGGTTGCACCGTCGGTGATGTTTACGGTACTTTCCGAGCCGTTGATGACTTTACCCTTGTAGTAGCTGTTCTCGATAGAGCTGGTTCCGCTCTTGACAGCACCGAAGAACTGGCCATAGACTGCTGAGCTTACCGTGCCGATGGAGAGACAGTTCTTGATGGTTACGGAGGGGTTTGCTCCCGTATAGCCTACGATGCCGCCGAGGGTGCAGTTGCCTTGAGGCTCAGCCGTGTTGGTGAGCTTGCCGTCGAACAGGCAGTTGGAGATGGTGATGAAGGAGCTGGCGTTGTTAGCAATGTAACCCAGGATGCCGCCGTAGTTGCCGTTGCCTCCCGTGTCTTTGCCGTCCAGTGTGCCGGAATAAGTGCAACAATCGATGGTGACATGTCCTGAGTCGGAGGCACCCAGGATGCCGCCAACTCTCTTGCCGTTGGCGGTGTTGTTGATGGTTAGACAGCTGTGGATGCCTCGGATGGTGGTGTTGTCGTCACGGGCAAAACCGATGGCACCGAAGTTGTTATTATTGTTGGTAGTCAGTGTGCCGTAGACGGTGAAGTTCTCCACCAGAGCTCCCTCGGCTACGACACCGAACAGGCCGAAGTTGTTCTGTGTAGCTGTCACATTGAAGCCCGTGATGGTGTGCCCCTGGCCGTCGAAGTGGCCGCGGAAGGCAGAAGTGGTGCTGCCTGTTGACCAGTCGCCGATGGGCGTCCAGCCGTCGAAGGCAGTCAGGTCAGTCAGGTCGATGTCATCCGTCAGCACCGCATTGAGCACCGTCTCGCTGCCGTTCACCAGGCCGGCAAACTCGGCCAGCTCACTGCCCGAGCCAATCTCGTAATACTCTTTTCCATCGATTACGGTGGTACTCAGGTTTTGTGCCTGAACGTTCATTCCCAGCAGGCTGCACGCCATTGCCAGGAGGATTGAGTAGAATGAATGTTTCATGTTTGTTAAAGAAGGTTAAGGGTTAGTTATTGTTTTTGGAGAATTCCATGTGATTTTGCTATGAAATCCATTCAAATTTACTAAAATCGTGGGCACTTTGTCACTGTTTCTGACATCTTTTAACACATTTTAACCCTAATGGTATCATTCAAAGAATGATTCTGCAAAACAAGTGCAAGCGTTTGCCCCCTGTGTCCGTTGCTTCGTGGAGGTGATTGCATGCTCTGCCGTACTGCCTTCCGGCTGAGGTGCCATTGGCTGGAGTCATACTCCGAAGATGCCTGATTTTGTCAAGATTTTTCCATTCGTGAGCCTCTCTGACGGCGAGAATTTGCCGTCGGATAGTCCTGATACCCCCAAAGCGCTTAAAATCGATTTGTTTGCAACGCTTTGGCGTTCAGCGACATAGGAAACCGAATTTTGTCAGGCAGTTCTGAATATGAACAGATTAGGAGTGTTTTTGGATAAAATTCGGGCTAATTTTTGGGGTGAACTTAATGTAGGTCGTGAGACGATGCAATATAATGGATTGGCCGATTCATTATATTGCATTGAGCATTCCATCCTAATGCGTCGCCCGACGCGGCACTGTGGGTGATGCGATGAAGGCTAAATAATGTCAAGATTTTTTACGGCAGTTTCACCTTTGCCATGACGGGGAAGTGGGTGGATGGCAGGCGGCGTTTGTAGGTGCCGTCGGATTCCTTGGTGAAGTAGCCGTATTGGAGTTGGCCATAAGCCTTGACGGTGACGTTGGTGGAGGCGAAGACGAAGTCGTATCGAGCCGTACCGTGGTTAGCTCCGAGGTCGAAGTTATTGACCGTGCCGTATTCTGCACTGCGTATGGGAGCCTTAGTGTAGCAGTCGTTGTACTTCTGTTTGAGGCGTGTGTAGGGCGTCTTCGTCTCGTCGGAACCAAGGTTGCCTGTGATGAAGCATGGAAGCCCGTCCGTGTTGATAGAGTCGATGGCTTGGCGCAGACAGTTGACGGATGTGTAGGCAATGCTTGTGTCTGCGGACAGGCATACGTTGAACACGTAGAAGGGCTTGCCGTCCTTCTGGAGCCTAACCCACGAGCAGGTGCTTTCCTCGGGCATTCCGTCGTCCTGCGAGAGTACGCCGCTGCCTGTGAGGGACACGGTTTTGCCATAGAGGATATTGCCGGCTGCGCTGTACTCCTTCATGCGGGAGGTGATGGACTGAAGCTGTGCGCTGGTCAGCGACTGCAGGCCCAGCACGTCGGGCTCCTCGAAGCGGAACATCTCGTAGATGACGGGCTGCCGGTTCGCCCACTTGTCGCCGCCGTCACCGCAGAGCGCCTCTTCGCTCGGCGTGGTGACGTAGAAGCTGCCGATGTATAGGTCCTGACTCTTGGTGCACAGGGCCGTCAGGGATATGATGGAGAGAAGGATAATCTTTTTCATAATGGTGTGTTTGAGTTAAGGTTGGTGATTTGAATCAGAAGAGTACTTTCTTTCCGCCCACGATGTTGATGCCTCTCCGCACCTTCGCAAGGCGCTGGCCTGCCAGGTTGAATATATCGCTGCGGCTCTCTCCGCCTGCCACGGAACGGATGCCCGTCGGGTCTTCCTCGTTGAAGTATGTGCCGTCCTGCAGCAACACCTGCAGGTGGTCGGCGAAGAGTACGGGGTAGGGGTCCTTGCCAAGCGTCTGATACCAGTTGATGCTACTCTGGTCGCCGTTCAGCCTATAGCAGATTTCGCCGCTGGAGAGCTGTGCATCGGTGACTTCACTGCCTTGCACCGTGTGCTCGCCGCTCACTCTTTCGGCACTCCCCTCGAGCCAATAGTTGTTCTGGAAAGCAGAGCTTGGGTAGCTACGCATGCGTCCTCCGATGGCTCCGCCGTAGGTGGACGTGCCTCCGCCATGCGTACCGAGCCCACGTTCAGGCAGTTCTTCACGCCTGCGAAGGAGTTGTTGTTCACGTAGCCTATGATGCCTCCGGCAAAGGCATCCGAGGCTGTGAAGGAGACAGTGCCGTAGTTCGCGCAGTTCTCCACGAGGCAATTCTCGTTGGTATAGCCGGCAATGCCCCCGATGCAATCGTGGCTGCCGCCAGTCTCCATGATGCTCCCGCTGAAGGAACACGCGATGGCCTTCGTGCCGGTGCGCATACTTCCGATGACACCTCCAATGTGCGACGACACGCCCGGCACGGCAATGTTCAGCGCGGAGTGTACCTGACGCACCGTCCCACCTTCCATCCATCCCACTACACCACAGCCTGTGCCGTCCCGGAACGTCAGGCTTCCGTCGATGCTGAAGTTCTGAATGGTGGCTCCCGACACGTTTCCGAAGAAGCCGGAGCGGTTGTTGTGCGTGCTGAGGGAAAGGTTCCTGATGGCATGGCCCTGCCCGTCGAAGGTGCCGCGGAACGGGTTTGTAACCATCCCGATAGGCTTCCAGTCCGTCACTCCCGCCATGTCGATGTCGTCGGTCAGTGCTGCTTTCGCCCTCACGTCCTGCTCATACCCCCCCATGCCATTGACGATGCGCGAGAAGGCAATCAGCTGTCCGGCCGTGGAGATTTGGTAGATGCCGTCGCTGACAGGAGGCAGGGAGGTGTCCAGCTCGCCCATTTCCGGATTCTTGAGCGTGAGCTTCGCCATCACGGCATTATGGTCGGTGTATTTCCGCTCGTTGTATGTCGCCGTGCCGGTAGTGGAATAGTAGCAGGGGTTCAATACGCCGTAGTGATTCACGCTCCATGCATTCGTGACGAAGATGTGGTCGATGCGTCGCAGCTCTCCGTTGGAAAGGTACTCGACAACGTTGGCATTGAAGCCCCCGGAAGTGCCGTCGGTCATGAATCTCTGCGTCGTGCGGCTGTAGCAGTCATAGAGGAACCTGGAGCCACTGAACAGGCTGTAGGCGCCCGACGTCTGCTCTGCGTTGTAGTCACCGGTGACAATCACGGGCGCAGTCTTGCTTGCCAGTTCCTCAATCACCTGCTTTATCAGGTAGTAGGACTGCTGTCGGTTCGTCTCGTCGAGGTCGAGGTGTGTGTTGATGTGCCATATCGGGGTGCCGGTCTCACGGTCGAAGAACTTCCCCCACGTGGCAATGCGGTAGAAACTTGTAGAGCCTCCTTCGGCAGGAAATCCCTTGGAAGGCTGGTAGGGCGTGTCGCTTAGCCAGAAGTATCCCCAGTCGAGGAGTATCAGGCGCTCCTTTCTGTAGTAAATGGCAGAATACTCTCCGCTCTCGGCCCCATCGTTTCTTCCCACTCCGATGTAGCCGTAGCCGCTCAGTCCGTTTGCCATGTCCTTTACCTGCCCTACCAGTGCCTCCTGCACGCCAAGCAGGTCGGGCTGCTGGAAGTTCACGAAGTTGATGAGGTACGTGCGCCTTGTCGTCCAGCCGTTGCCGGCAGTGACGTCGCCATTGTTGTCGTATCGCACGTTGTACGTGCAGACGTTAAGTTCCTGTGCCAGTGCCTGAAGGGAGGCGGCGAGCAGGCATGTCAGCCAAAGAAGTCTTCGTTTCATGTCTTGATGTGTTATGGATGATATGGGTAGTCTATTCGTTGAAGTCGAACTCCAGTTGCTTGGAGCCAAGCAGGTTGAATGTCAGTCTGTGGTAGGGAGTGGTGCCGAACTTGCGTATGGCTTCTCTGTGGGCGGGAGCCGGATAGCCCTTGTTCTTGTCCCAACTATACGCGGGGAACTCCTTGTGCAGGCTGCACATGCAGTCGTCCCTGTAGGTCTTTGCGAGGATGCTTGCCGCGGCTATGCTCATGTACTTGCCATCGCCTTTCACGATGGTCGTGTATGGCAGGTTGCCGTAGGGCGTGAAGCGGTTGCCATCGACGATGATTTCATGAGGCCGCAGCCGCAGTCCGTCGAGCGCACGATGCATGGCCAGGATGCTGGCTCGGAGTATGTTGATGTGGTCTATCTCCTCGTTCGTCACGACGCCTACAGCCCATGCCAATGCCTCGCGCTCTATGACGTCGCGCAGGGCATAGCGTTTCTTCTCGCTGAGCTGCTTAGAATCGTTGAGCAGGTCATTGCGGAAGTCGGGCGGAAGTATGACGGCTGCCGCATAGACAGGGCCTGCCAGACAGCCTCTGCCAGCTTCATCGCAACCTGCTTCGATGACATCCTTATGGTAATACGACTCAAGCATATTGGGCTATCTCTTGATAATGGCTCGGATTATGAACCAGAAATGTCGTGTGACCGTCGGCCACCAGCCATAGTAATGCACCATAATGCGGAAGCGCTCCTTGAGCGATGCCCGGTGGTTGTGCGTCGTCAGTCCTTCGCTAAGGTAATCCGTAAGCACGAGATGTGTGTTGACTATTCTAAAACGACGACGATAAGCATGGTGTATGACACGGATGCACCAGTCGAAGTCGGCAGAATAATGGTAGTGAAGGTTGTAAAGCTCCTGCTTCGCTATGTCAGTGCGTACGTAGAACGACTGATGGCAGACAAGCATGCCATTGAGGAAACTGTCCCCAGTAAGTTTCTCTGGCGGTGTAAGCCTGCGGCGTCGCAGGAAGTTACCGTCATCATCGACGATGTGTGTGTCGCCATAGAGAATGGCAGGATGCCTGTGCTCGCCTTTCATCCATCCGGCTTGCTCGGAGAGGGCAGAGATGGTGTCGTTGTTGTGCAGGCAGTCGCCCGCATTGAGGAAGACGATGTAGTCGCCTGTCGCGGCAAGCAAGGCCTTGTTCATCGCATCGTAGAGTCCGTTGTCGGGCTCGCAGATGAGGCGTATGTTGTGGCGTGCCTGATTCTTCTCCACATAGCGTTGCACCAAGGAGAGCGTGTGGTCCCTGGAGCATCCGTCGATGATAAGATGCTCGATGCGTTCATAGTCCTGCGAGGCAACGCTCTTCAAGGTCCGTTCGAGGGTTGCTTCGGCATTATAGGTGACGGTTGCTATGGTAAAGAGGGGCTTCATGTTACGCTTGATATAGTTTGATGTATTGTTGTGCAACGTGAGTCTCACCGTATGCGTCGGCAGCCTTATGGCGTGCTGCTTCCCGCAAGTCGTGGCTTAGGACGAAGCGTATACCCTCGGCCAGGTCGGCAGCATCTCGGTAGCGTGCCACGTATCCGTTGCAAAGGTGGTCAATCATCTCAGGAATGCCTCCGACATTGAAACCCACGCAGGGTGTGCCTTGGCTCATTGCCTCGGCAATCGTATTGGGCAGGTTGTCCTGCAGGCTTGGCGTAACAAAGGCATCGGCGGCACTGTAAAGCTTTGGCATGATACCCTCGTCGACAGAACCAAACCGGAAGGCTTTGATGCCGTAGGGCAATGGTATCTGCTCCGAATCTTTGCCCACGATGATGAGCTGCAGGTTGTCTTCCTGAAGCTGTCGGAGAGCTTCGACGAGGAAAGTAATGCCCTTGCGCTCGTCTGTCACCTTTTGGCTGCAGAAAAGAAGCAGGCGTTTGTCCTTCGGAAGAGCGAGTGCCTGACGTGCCTCCAGCATGTCGATGGGATGGAAGAGGGCAGCGGGGACGCAGTTATTGATATGCTCCACGCGTTCTCCCGGCAGTGCCTTCCGTGCTTCTCCAGTAATCCAGTTGCTGCAGCCAACGAATATGGGATGCCATCGCTGGTATAGCGTTCGCTTACGTTCGTATATATAATAAGGTAGGGAGCCATATAGCAAAGGACACTTCCGGCACTCCTTTTCCTTGCATTCGCCTCGATAATGACATACACCAAGGTAGGCCCATTCGTCGTGCATAGTCATGACGACGCGCTTGCCGCTGCGCATGATTTTCTCCATTTCATCGAGAGAAAGCATGCCTTGGTTAATCCAATGAAGGTGCACGACATCTGCCTCTTGGAACTCTTTAGTGCCTGTTATGCTGATGCCTACATTAGCGATGTCTGCCTGCCAGAGTTTCGAGCGGCGGAAACCGCAGCGAGGCAGGATGGCGAGGCGTTCCAAGAGCTTCGGGAGCTTGTTTCCCACCTGGACAACCGTTACGGCGTCCGACTGCTTGTCGCGCACCATGAGTTTTGCCTTGACACCATTCGCTACCAGGGCTTCCATAAGCCGTCGGGCAGCAATGGCGCCTCCGCCGCATCGTTCGCTTGTGCTTATGAGCAGGACTTTCATCGATAAGCCTCCTTTCCCATCCATTTGTGTATGCGGTTGCGTATGGCTTTAAGGATAAACTTGAAGTTCCCGTAGCGCAGATTAAGGGCAAGTTCTTCGATGGAACGGGCGATTTTTATCGTTGGACACATCCATCCCATGATGCGATATGCGCGGTGGCGATAGGCAACATGCTCCAGGACGTAGGGTGGATGGACGAGGTTGTGACCTTCGGGCAACTCGAAGCGTTGCATGGTGAAGATGCGTCGGTAGCCTCGGGGCATTGTCTCGAGCGAGCCGCCGAAGTGGGTGCTGTCGGCCGTGGCGCCGAGGTTGTTGATCATGTTCTTGGCAGGCACGATGGCAAGTCCGCTGGAGAGGAGCATGTGCGACCAGAAGATGGTCTCGTAGAAAGCCTTGCCTTGCTCGCGATGCTTGCGGCACATCGGCAGGAAGTCGTCGCGATAGTGTCGCTCGCGAATCAGTTCCTCGAGCTGACGCACTGCGACGGGGTTGTCGAGCCAAGTGTAGTGTTCGTCCCACTGGTCTATGACGCGCCGCCACGAAGCCCAGCCCCAGATGCTGAAGTTTGTGCTGAAGAAGTAGTCGCCCTGTGCATCTGTGGTTTGTTCTTCGACGTTGAAGCCACTTATCATAGTAATGCGGGTGTCGTGTTCGTAGCGGTCGAGCATCTCTTTGCAGAAGGGGAAGAAGCTTACGCTGGGGACATCGTCGTCCTCGAGCACGATGCATTTGTCGACGTGGCTGAATGCCCATTTCTGCGAGATGTATTCCGAGGGGTCACAGCCGTAGTTGCGTTCCTGATAGAAGGTCTCTACCTGGCATTCCCAGTCCACATGCGCTACCACCTCACGGCAGGCGAGGATGCCCGGCATGTCTGCTTCGCTTCGTGGACCGTCCTGATAGAGGAACAGACGCGACGGGCGAGCCTTGCGGACTTGCTCGAAGACTTGGCCGAGTTGTCGCGGTCTGTTGAAGAACAGAATCAGCACGGGAATATCGACGAGATATGATTTCATGTCTGCAAAGATATGCTTTTTTTTGTAATTTAGGCTTAGACAAGATACAAGATATTGTAAAATGTTGTATATTTGCAATCGAGAGTCTTGTTCGCATCACTGAAATGCGCAATACGCAGAACTAAAACTAAAGGACTTATTAACCTGGGGTGCTTTATTATGATTGGCATCTCGAATGATAGTTATATAATGAAGAGAATCTTATTCATCATGTCGTTGATGCTTGCTCTGGCCGGTTGTACTGAGCAGATAGACGTGTCTTCGAGGTATGTTTTTGAGGGCAGGACAATCATGCAATATCTGGAAGGCAAGGACTATTACAGTGAGTATGTGCGCCTGCTCGGCGAGATGCCTGTGAGCGCATACTCCCAGACTACCCTGAAGCAGCTGCTTTCTGCCCGCGGCCATTATACTGTCTTTGCGCCGACGAACGATGCAGTGCAGAATTACCTGGACTCGCTCTGCTGTAAGGGTATCATTACTGAGGCATCCTGGGACGGTTTCCCGGATCAGACAACGCTTGACAGCATCAAGAAAGTCATTGTCTTCAACAGCGTTCTGGACAGTGGAGACCAGTATGCCTATGATGTCTCAGACTTTCCCGACCATGAGCATGAGTTCAGCCTTGCTAACATGAACAACCGCAAGTTGCGTGTCTTCTATGGACAGCAGGACTTAGACAGCATCAGCATCGACAATGTGGCTGTGGTGTCGAAGACGAATCGGGGCATTGTCCTCACTAATGGTTATGTGCATCAGGTAGAGGGTGTCGTTGCTCCAAGCGACAGTCGTTTGGGCGACTTCCTGCGTCTATGGTCAAAGCATCCTGAAAGCGGTTACAGCGTAATGTCGCGTCTGATAATGGCTTGTGGCCTGGAGGACACGCTCAATGCCTATCGTGATGAGACATGGGAGAATCTTTACCTGACCGGCCAAGTAAAGGATTTGCCCACTCACACTTCTGTGGGTCAGGCCGGGACCATTCCTCAGCATCGTTATTATGGCTTTACGCTTTTTGCAGAAACCGACCGATTCTGGGAGGAGAAGATGGGTAAGAGCGCTGCTGAGATTAAGGTGACCGACATTTGCGACTTCCTGCGTGAATCGGGCCTGTTCGATTACATTGAGGGTATTCTCTATGACGACGACTATTCGAACGAGATGAATGTCCTGAACCAGTTCGTTACGTATCATCTCTTACCGCAGCGCATCGGTCGCGACAAGCTGGTGATTCACTATAATGAACTGGGCTATAACTATGGCTCCTCCAGGTATCCTTCGATTCCTGTCATGGATTATTACCAGACGATGGGCTTCCCCCGCTTGCTGAAAACCTATGAGAGTCGTGAGAGCAATGGTATTTTCCTGAATCGTTTCCCCAAGCTCAGGAATGGTCGCGGGCAGTTCGGCTATGCCGGCCAGAATGTCAATGACTATCACGAGAGCGGCGAGTTCCCTCAGCTGAAAGGCCTGAGTGCCTTCTCCAGCGAGAATGAAGGTGTCCGCGTATTAAACTATTCGGAGGCAGGCACTGATGCTTCGAGTGTGGCGAATGCAGTGGTGTATCCTATCGAGGAACTGCTTGTCTGCTCCCAGAATGTAATCAGATGGGCAGCGAGCGTATACGTATCGATGCGGGCTGCATGATGCCGGAACTGATGAACAATGATATCCGTTCGCAGCGTGCTTACTATGCCTATGGGGCTCCCAACGTTAGGGCCTTCCCTACGAACTATCCGTACATCGAGAACATCGAGATTCGCGAGGGAACGCAGTTCTACTATCTGCAGGGATACAAAGTCAACTACCATAACCTGCAGGCGGACGAGTATAACATCATAGGCCAGTACGACTTCACTATAAAGCTGCCTCCCGTCCCCCGTGCTGGACAGTATGAGATCCGCTTCGGCGTGGCCACGGGCTCACGCGTCCGTTCCATGGCGCAGGTGTATTTCGGGTCCGACCGAGACAAGATGTACGTCACGGGCATACCGATGGATCTTCGTATCGGCGGCCTGGAGAAGAGGATGGGCGACGTCACGCTGCCCTCCGATGTAGGTTGGGAGGAGGATACCGACGATGAGTCATACAACGACCAGGTGACGAAGTCGATGCGCACAAAGGGATTCATGAAGGCTCCCAACTCGTGGACCAACGGCACGGGCGCCAGTACACCAGTCCGCACGTTCCATTACATGTCGCGTCGCATCATACTGAGCACCTTCCTGCAGCCTAACAGGAACTACTACATACGCTTCAAGTCCGTCCTAGATGATATGACGAAGGAGTTCTACATGGACTATTTCGAATACGTTCCGAAAGAGGTCTACGACAATCCCGAGGAGTCGGAGGATATCTGGTAAGGACAGGCGCCGTTTCTTGTAGCACTGTCTCTGTCTCTTTGGATGAGGAGGCAGTGCCCTTTCCAACTCCCCTATAAGGCGCCTTTCATTCCCCTATAGGGCGTTGAGTATCCCTCTATAGGGCGCCAAGTATCCCTCCCTGAAGGGTGAATGAAGTCAGCCAGAGGTTCAGGGTCGCCATCCCTGCCACGAGCAGCAGTGCGAGCAGGAAGAAGATGGTGGTCATGATGCTTCGGCTGAGCGAGAAGTAGTGCGCGATGAGCGGACTGGCACTGCAGACGAGCAATGCCATCGTGGTCTGGTAGTGCGCGGGCTGCAGGGCGAGCAGCACCATGAGCAGCAGCGTCTGCGACACATATATATATAGTATCATGCGCACGCGTATCTTGTCGTCGTAGTTGGTGCTGAGGTAGTGCAGGAGACTTACGATGCTGAGCAGTGCGACGACGCCTGCCGAGACTTGCCAGACCAGCGGCAGCGTCACGAGCTGCTCTATGCTGGGCATCTCCACCTGCACCATCTCGACCATCCTCGCTGCAAGCCCCTGCAGGTCTTCCGTCATGAAGCACCATACGGCATAGCACCAATAGGGTACGACAATGCCCAGCATGCCTGCCCAAAACGCTTTCCACGTCAGCGAGCGGAGGAAAAGGGCGAGGTAGAAAAAGAAGGGAATCGCCATCGCCAGCATGATGGGCGTGCAGAAGCTGCCCAGGCTGAGCATCAGAAAAGAATGGAAGACGGACACCTGCGGGCGGTGGCTCTGGTAGCAGCGGAACAGTAGGAAGTAGCTGATGGTCAGGAAGGCGGCTGCGACAATAGGCTCGCTCAGGGGATGCATGAACGACAGGCTGGCCGACAGAATGAGCCAGACGCTCGACATCATGCGGGTGCGGATGCGGATGATGTGCCATCGGGCATTCGTTTCCATGACGATGTACGTCGTCAGCAGGCAGAGTACCAGCCCCATCAGGCAGCGTACGTCGAACGCTTTCTGCGGCAACCACCACAAACCAATTGCGGCAATCGTGCAGAAAGGGAGTGTGAAATCACTCCCTGCTACCTTGTTCTGGAGCCGTTTCTGCCTCACGTTTGTCGGGTTTAATTCATAATTCAGAATTCATAATCAGACTACTTCCTATACTTGCAGAAGAAAATAGCTATGAATTATGAATTATGAATTGTTTCACAGGTCTGCCCCTATGTCTCTGCGGAAGTTCTTGCCCTGGAACGCTATCAGCTTCGCATTGGCAAAGCTCTTCTGGAGGGCTTCCTCTTTGTCCTTTCCATAACTGCTGACGGCAATGACCCGACCGCCGCTGGTGACGAGCTGGCCTTCCTGCATGGCCGTTCCTGCATGGAAGACGATGCTTCCCCAGACGTCTTCTACGCCTGTTATCTCAAAGCCCTTCTCGTACGAGCCAGGGTAACCGCCGCTCACCAGCATGATGCAGACGGCAGCGCGCTCATCGAACTCCACCTCCTTCTCTGCCAATGTGCCTGTGGCAACGCCTTCGAAGAGGTCCACGATGTCGCTCTTAAGCCGGAGCATCACGGTCTCCGTCTCCGGGTCGCCCATGCGGACATTGTACTCGATGACCTTCGGGTCGCCCTGCACATTGATGAGGCCGAAGAAGATAAAGCCTTTGTAGACGATGCCCTCGGCTTTCAGGCCTTCCACCGTCGGGCGGATGATGCGGTCTTCCACCTTCGTCATCCACTCCTTGTCGGCAAACGGAACGGGGCTCACGCTGCCCATGCCGCCCGTGTTCAGGCCTGTATCGCCCTCGCCGATGCGCTTGTAGTCCTTTGCCTCGGGCAGTATCTTGTAGTCTTTCCCATCGGTCAGCACGAAGACGCTGCACTCGATGCCGTCCAGGAACTCCTCGATGACGACCCGACTGCTTGCGCCGCCGAACATGCCGCCCAGCATTTCCTCGAGCTCCTTCTCAGCCTCTTCCAGCGTGGGCAGGATAAGTACGCCCTTGCCGGCACACAGTCCGTCGGCCTTCAAAACGTAGGGCGGCTGCAGCGTCCGCAGGAAGGCTTTGCCCTCCTCCAGTGTCTCGTCGGTAAACGTACGGTAGGCCGCCGTCGGAATACCATGCCTTTGCATGAAACCTTTGGCAAAGTCCTTGCTTCCCTCAAGCACCGCTCCAGCCTTGCTCGGCCCTATGACGGGCACGTCCTTCAGTTCGGGATCATCATGGAAATAGTCGTAGATGCCCTTCACCAATGGGTCTTCGGGACCCACTACAACCAGCTGTATCCGGTTCCTCAGTACAAGCATCTTGATGGCGTCGAAGTTGTCAGCCTTGATGTTAATGTTCTCGCCCACCTCGGCAGTGCCGGCGTTGCCGGGTGCGATGTACAGTTTCTCACACTTTTTGCTTTGGCTTATTTTCCAGGCCAGCGCATGTTCGCGCCCGCCGCTGCCTAAAAGAAGGATTCTCATGACGTTTTATTCTATTTAAGGTAATCTTCGAAGTATTGCGTAATACGCTCGTGCAGATGGACGCTCTTATGGCCGGCCATATTGTGGCCCTCGCCTGGATAGACGAAGAAGTCGGGCTGCGTGCCGGCTTCCGCGCAGGCGTTCAGGAACTGCAAGCTGTGCTGAGGCACGCACGTAGGGTCGTTCATGCCGATGATTATCTGCAGTTTTCCCTTCAGGTTCTTAGCCTTGCCTATACAACTCGTCTGCTCGTAGCCCTCGGGATTCTGCTCGGGCGTGTCCATGTAGCGCTCGCCGTACATCACTTCATACCATTTCCAGTCGATGACCGGCCCGCCTGCCACGCCCACCTTGAAGGCGTCGGGGTAGGTGGTCATCAGTGATGTGGTCATGAATCCGCCGTAGCTCCAGCCGTGGACGCCAAGCCTGTCGGCATCGACGTAGGGTAGCGTCTTGAGGAACGCCACGCCCTCCATCTGGTCTTTCATCTCCTCCTGACCCAAATGCCTGAAGGTGACTTGCTCGAAGTCGCGACCTCGGTCCTCACTTCCCCTGTTGTCCAGGATGAAGAGGATATAGCCTTTCTGCGCCATGTACGTCTCCCAGGAGCGCGACCCCCAGTGCCACGATGCCTCGACATTATGGGCGTGTGGGCCGCCATAGACATAGACGACGGTCGGATACTTACGGTTCGGGTCGAAGTCCATAGGCTTTACCATGCGCCAGTAGAGTGTTGTCTGGCCATCTGCAGCGAGGATGGTTCCCTGCTCGAATATAGGTTGATACCAGCCGTCCCACGGGTCTTTGGCCGTTCTTTGCAGGCTCTGCTTGCCAGTCTTTGTGTCGGTTACGGCGCAGGCACGCGGTACGTCGGGTTCTTGCCAAGTGTCTATGAGGTAACGCCCATCGGCAGAGAGCTGCGCGGAGTGGCAGCCGCGGCCATTATCGAGCAGGGTTCTCTTCTTAGTCTTTAGGTCGAGACGGTAGATGTTGCGTTGCAGGTCGCCGGCCTCTTTAGTGATGATGATGGCACTCTTCGTGGCGGGGCAGAAGCCCACCAGTTGCTTCACTACCCACGGCCCCTTGGTCAGCTGCCCGAGCTCCTTGCCGTCGGTGTCCATGAGGTAGAGGTGTGTGAAGCCGTCCTGCCAGCTCCAGTAGATGAACTTCGTGCTGTCCCAGGGCAGGAAGGTGATGGGGTGGAGCGGCTCGACGTACTTCTCCGACCGCTCCTCGCGCAGGGTGCGCAGCTTGCGGCCTGTTGCGGCGTCGTATGCATCGAGCGTCGTGTGGTTCTGGTCGCGGTTGAGTTCGTAAAGATAGAGTGTTCCTCCGTCCGGCGCCCAGCAGATGTTCGTGAAATATCGGTCAGTAGGATCGCCCAGGTCAAGGTAGATGGTCTTGCCCGTTTGGAGCGAGAAGATGCCAATCGTGACCTTGTGCGACGTCATTCCGGCCATAGGGTACTTGTCCGGAGCCAGTGTTGCCTCGCGTTCGAAGGTGTTGACCTGCGGGTAATCCGCCACCATGCTCTGGTCCATCCTGTAGAAGGCGAGCTGCTGTCCGTCGGGGCTCCAGAACGTGCCCTTATATATGCCGAACTCATCTCTGTGGACGCTTTGACCATAGACAATCTCCCGTGAGCCGTCGCTCGACAGTTGGTGTTCGGTTCCGTCGGCAGTCAGGACGAAGAGGTTGCTGTTGCGCAGGAAGGCGACCGCTCCGGAGGCTTTGCAGTATTCCAGTTCCCCGTCGTGTCGCGAACGCTTGTTTGCGTCGAGATCGACCGTTTCGCCTTCGATTGTCTTGCCCGTCTTGGGGTCGATGACGGCAGGTTTCGTCTTGTCGGCAGCATCGATGAGACGGTTGCCATCCCATTGCAGTTGCCAACGCTCGGGGTAGAACTGCGACGCATTCTTGCCTCCGAAGTTGAGCTCCTCGAGTGTGAAGAGCTTTTGGGCGAAGAGTTGGCCGGTCGTGGTGAGCATGAGGAGGAATAGGATGAGGTATTTAGTCTTCATCGTCGTGGCGTTTCTTTCCATATTTCTTAGCGGGTTTGTTCCCGGCGAACGGCTTGCGGAAATCCTTCTTGAAGTCCTTTCTGTCGCCCCGGAAGTCCTTTCGATCGCCTCTGGACTCGCCCCGGAAGTCGCCCTTCTTGCTGTCTCTGCGGTAGTCTTCGCGGTCCTTCTTGCGGGTGAAACGCTCGCGAGGGTCGTCCTCCAGGCGTTGACTTTGTCGGCCTAATGGTTCCTTGAAGTCACGTTGACGCTTGAATCTCTTGCTGTCCGCCATCATGCGACGTTCCTGGACCGTCTTTATGTCGCCTCCTTCGGCACGCATGTCGTTGAACTTCCCGCTGAACATCTGGTACTTGCGGAGTTCGCACTCGAGGCTTCCGTTGTAAAGCGGTGTGCGGAGCGACGGCTTGAGGCCGATCTGGTCGAAGCATTCCTCGCGGTAGCTAAGCACCCAGGCGTCGCATCCCGTGAATTCGTGTTTGAGCTTCCTCCCTATCATCTTGTAGAGGCCAAGCAGATCCGGTGCCGAGATACGCTCGCCGTAAGGGGGATTGGTAATGATGATGGCCTTCTCTTCAGGCTGCCGGAAGTCGGCGAAGTCCTGCTGTTGGATGGTGATTTCCTTGCTTAGGCCGGCAGCCTTGACGTTGGTTGTGGCGATGGCCACTGCGCCTCGGTTGATGTCGTAGCCGTAGATGTGATGGTCGAAAGGGTGTTCGCGTGAGTCGTCCTCGTAGATTGCGTCGAAGAGTTCCTGGTCGAAGTCGGGCCACTTCTCGAAGGCATATTCCTTGCGGTACACGCCTGGAGCGATGCCTCTGGCAATGAGGGCGGCCTCGATTGCTATAGTGCCGCTGCCGCACATCGGGTCGATGAGGTCGCATTCACCCTTCCATCCCGTGAGCATGATGATGCCGGCTGCGAGGACTTCGTTGAGTGGAGCTTCCACTGTCTCCTGCCGGTAGCCACGACGATGCAGGCTTTCTCCGCTGGTGTCGAGTGACAGGGTGCAGTCATACTCTGCGATGTGGATGTGGAGCTGCAGGTCGGGATTGGTGACGCGGATGTTTGGGCGGCTTCCCGTACGCTCCCGCATCTGGTCGACAATGGCGTCTTTCACCTTGTAGGCCACGAATTTAGAGTGCCGGAATTCCTGGCTGAAGACCACGCTATCTACGGCGAAGGTCGTCTCGCTCGTCAGGTAGTTGGTCCAATCTATCTCCTGCACGGCCTCGTACACCTCGTCGGCGGAAGTGGCGCGGAAGTGTTTGATGGGCATGAGGATGCGTATGGCTGTGCGGAGCTGGAAGTTTGCGCGATAGAGGAGCTCCTTGTTTCCGGTGAACGACACCATGCGGCGTCCTATCTGGATGTTGTTTGCGCCGAGGTCTATAAGCTCCGTCGCCAGCACGGTCTCAAGGCCTTGGAAGGTCTTGGCTATCATTTCGAACTCCTCTCCGGCCTTGCTCGCGGGAGTCTTCCACATGGGATTTTGCATTTGTCAGCTTGTTATTTAACTATGAACTATAGACTATGAACTATGGACTATCCTACAGGCATCCCCAGTCTTCAGGCCTGACGACGTGGCTTTTTCGCTTCTTGGCCTGGATGACTTGCTCGCCTGGCTTGGTGCTTTCAGTTACCCATACGTTGCCGCCGATGATGGTGTTTCGTGCGATGGTGATGCGTCCCAGGACGGTGGCATTACTGTAGACGATGACATTGTCCTCGATGATTGGGTGGCGGGGCACGCCTTTGACGGGGTTTCCATTATCGTCCAGGGTGAAGCTCCTCGCGCCGAGGGTGACGCCCTGATAGAGCTTCACGTGGTTGCCGATGATGCAGGTGGCGCCGATGACGACGCCTGTGCCGTGGTCGATGGTGAAGTGGTGGCCTATCTGAGCACCGGGATGTATGTCGATGCCCGTCTCGCTGTGGGCCATTTCAGTGATGATGCGCGGTATGAGCGGCACGCCGAGCAGGAGGAGTTCGTGTGCTATACGGTAGCTGCTGATGGCCTTTATGACCGGATAGCAGCTGATGATTTCGCCGTAGGAGATGGCTGCGGGGTCACCATTATAGGCGGCCTCGACGTCGGTGGCAAGAATGTTTCGCAGCTCGGGCAAGCGTGTGATGAAGTCGTACGTGATAGCCGTGGCAGACTTCTCCTGCGTGGGCAGCGCCTTCAGTCCCGCCAGTACCTGCTGCGTAAGCAGGGAGACCAGGCGATCCAGGCTGACGCCGATGTGGTAGGGCAGTGTCTCGCTGTTCAGCGTGGACTTCCCGTAGAAGCCGGGGAACAGTATGGCTCGGCAGAGGTCGACTATCTCGGCGAGTACCGGAGCAGAGGGCAGCGGGTCGCCATCATTGTGTTCGTTGAAAAGGCCGTGCAGTGAGTCAGGCTCTGAAAGACGGCTTACGGTCTGCCTGAGCAGGTCACTATGTTCATTTGAGTTCATAGCAGTGAATACATTACAATAATTAATGGTGCAAAGGTACGAAATAAAATTAAGAATGAAGAACGAAGGGTGAAGAATTATTCCGTAGTCAGGGAAAAATCGTACCAGCCAGGCCTGTCCGATGCAGCGCCATGGGGCAGTCGGCTCAGCATGCCGCATCTCGTGACGCAACGTATTGGAGTCGTTGCAGCATCATGAACCTGCAATTGAATATTCATGATGCTGCAATTGCAGGTTCATGATGCTGCAAAGGATGCTCCTGCATGAGTCGGGCAAAGTCCTGTGCTGCGTCGGGCAGGAAAGCATAAAAAATCCCGCGCCATTCAGTGGATGACGCGGGACTGTGGCGACCTGACCTTTGCCGTCGCCTATGTTCAGAGTTTCTTCTTTGCTGTATTACAGCCTTACCTTCACGACCTTGTCGGCGACCTTGATGATGTAGAGAGCCTTGCTTTCCAGTGCTACCTCTGTCTGGCTGGAGTTGAGCCTCTGCGACTGCAGTAGCTGTCCGTCGGTGGTATAGACGTAGAGCATGTCGCCTGCTTTGGCATTCCGCACGCTTACACCACCGGTTCGGCCCAGGACTCTTATGCCGTCGCTCGACTTCCTTATGTCTTGGAGAGCGTCGGGACTGTCCTGTTCGAAGGTCACGAAAAGCGTGGAGTAGTCGTTCTCGATGACTGGCGTGGTAATCATCCCTGCTTCCGTGACTTGGCCGGTAATGTCTTCGTTGTTGAATGTCACGCTGTGAACCTGCCAGCCGATGGCGGGCTCCAGCTTGTAGGTATACTGGCTGCCCTTCTCCACTTGCTGCAGGATGGCACCGCTTTCTGATGTCGACAGGGCAATGAAGGCCTGTGTGGAGGGTTCGGGATTCACGTCGATGCCTGCGCCGTCGCTTGTGTCGTCGCCTTCAATCCACAGGGCCGAGAATATCCAGCGGTTGTTGATCTTGCCTACCTGTCTGGTCTCGCCGGTGTTGACATCTATCTCGTAGAGGGCCGTATCGTATTTGCCGTTGGCGCGCCATTCCTTGTCGCTCAGGGTAGCCCACGATCCCCATTCGTTGATACCCTTTCCGCTGTTGTAATATCCTACCCAGTACATCTTGTCCGGATTGCTCATGGCGAAGCATGCGGCCTGTCTCTTGTACTGAGAGCAATAGCCTGTGGCAGGCACCAGAGGCTCGAAGTCGGTGTATGCCTCACCATCCACGTCCACCTTCTCTACGGCATTCGTCTTTATGAGACCAGTCGTGAGGTCGAACTCCCACAGTTGTGCGCCGACGAGGTTGCCGTCGATGTTGCGCATCTTGCCGTCATTGTCGACGACGCCACTGGCGCCGCCGCTGGTCAGGGCAAAGGCGCGTCCGTCGCTGTTGATGGCAAACGTGATGAAGTTATAGTAGTAGAGTCCGGGCGTGACAGGCGTCACCTTCATGGTTGCCAAGTCAATGGTGCAGAGGCAGTAACCAGCGTCGCCGTCGGTCATGTCGGCATCCTCGTCCTCGAAGTAGTCGGGGTCGCTGGTGATATCTTCAGGCAAGTCCTGCCCCGTCAGGTAGAAGAGTCCGTATACCTTGCCGTCCTTGGGGTTGTAGGCCATGCCTGCCGACTCCAGATGGTCTGATTTCGGACGTATCTCTCTGCTCAGCAGTTCGCCGGTTGTTGCATTCCATTTGCACACCTGGAACAGTTCCTCGTCGACGGTGGAGGACTCGTCGCGCGAGAAGACTGTCACGAGCTGACCGTCGACGTACACTGCACCCGAGTTGCCGAACATGAGGTTGAAGTTCGTGGCCCACAACGCCTTGTCTGTGTCCCCGCGTACTTCTGCGATGTCCACGGCAGGGTCTTTCTCGGGAGTAGTGATGGTCGTGCCGTTGTAATTCATGCCGTAGATTCCGTTGTCTACGATGAAGATGGCTTTTCCCAGGTCGCTGTTCCATCCCACATAGGTCGAGACCATCTTCTCACCGTCGTCGTAGCGGTTGTCGTGTCCGATGCCTTTCAGCCTGATGTCCTGTGCGTTCATCTGCAGGCAGAAAGAAGTTACCAGCAATGTCTGAACAAAAAGTAGAAGATTTGCTTTCATGTGTTTATTTGTGAAATTAGTTCGTTGGTATTTCGATTTATGATAAGTCCCTTTCCGATGCCTTTAATTGCAATATGTCAGGTATTAGCGTGAAAAACTCGACAAAGGTACAAAGAAAGTGTCAAAAAGCAAAAACTATCGTTCATTTTGTGTCAAATTGCCATTCCCAGTGAGCAATTGGTCGGCTCGGGATAACATAATTCCCGATATGAAATGTCGGATTTCATGCCGACGCCAGTCTGCCTCTCAAACGCGACGCGTCGTTCCCTCAAATGCGACACGTCCTTCTTGCCAACGCGACGCGTCCTTCTCTCAAATGCGACGCGTCGTCTTTGCAGACGTCACGCGTCGGATGCTTCCGGAGGCTGTCTGGATGAATAAAAAAAGGCACATCGCTTTCGATGCGATGTGCCCTCCTTATATATAATATATAATGTATCGTCTGCCGTTTACTTCTTTTCAACCTCCTCCACGATGCTCTTGCCTCTGGTGAGGTAAGCCGTGGGAGCTGCGATGAAGATAGAAGACAACGTGCCGAAGATGACACCCAGAATCATGGCGAATGCAAAGCTGCGGATGCTGGCGCCACCAAGGCAGAAGATGACTGCAAGCACGATGAACGTGGATACTGAGGTGTTGATGGTACGGTTCAAGGTGCTGTTCAGCGAAGCATTGAAGAGCTCCTGCTTGTCGCGCTTCGGGTGCAGGTGGAGGAACTCGCGGATGCGGTCGAAGACCACAACCTTGTCGTTGATGGAGTAACCGATGGCGGTCAGCACGGCACCAATGAACGTCTGGTCAATCTCCAGAGAGAATGGCATCCAGCCCCAGCACATACTGTACATACCCAGGATGAGGATGATGTCCACGACAAGAGCCGTGATGGCTCCGATGGAGAAGCTGAGGTTGCGGAAACGGATGAAGATGTAGACGAAGATGGCAATGAAAGCCAGGATGACACTCCAGATGGCACCCTTCGTGATGTCAGATGCCACGGAGGGGCCTACCTTCTGGCTGCTGATGATAGAGCCGCCGGCACGCTCGTCGCGGTTGATGAAGTTCTCGAGCGTCAGGTCGCCTGCCAGGAGATTACCGTCCTTCAGCGTCTCGAACAGCTTTTGCTCTATCTCGCTGTCCACCTCGATGCCGTCCTCTTCAATGCGGTAGTTCGTAGAGATACGTATGGTCTTGCCCTCCGTGCCGAGAGCGATGGCACTGGTATTGCTTTCGGGGAATGCCTCGGCAAGCAAGCCGCGAACAGTCTCCGGCTGCACCGTGTTCTCGAACAGCACTACGAAGTTGCGACCACCTGTGAAGTCAATGCTCTTGCTGAAGCCTCTTGACAGCATGAAGCCAATGCTGATGACTGCCAAAGTACCGAAGATGGCGAAGCTCTTCTTGTAGGCGTTCATGAACTTGTATGTGGGGTTCTGGAAGGAAATCTTGTCGCCGATATTCGTGCGGAAGGTGAGGTTGAGCCACTTGTCCTTATCCATCACCTGAGTATATACGACGCGCGTCAGGAATACTGCAGTGAAGAAGCTGACGCAGATACCAATCAGCAACGTGGTTGCGAAGCCGCGGATGGGACCTGTACCGAAGTAGTAGAGGATGATGGCCGTAATGACTGACGTCAGGTTCGAGTCGAAGATGGCACTGAAAGCATTGCTGTAACCTGCCGCGAGTGCTTCACGGACCTTCTTTCCTGCCTTCATCTCTTCCTTCGTACGCTCGTAGATGAGCACGTTGGCATCAACCGCCATACCCAGCGACAGCACCATACCGGCAATACCACTCATGGTCAGAGCCGCCTGGAAGCTGGTCAGGATACCGATGGTGAAGAAGAGGTTCAGGATAAGAGCACAGTTGGCGACCATGCCGGGAATAAATCCGTACATCGTAATCATGTAAACCATGAGGATGACAAAGGCGATGACGCAGCTCCAGACACCTTGACGGATGGACTCTGCACCGAGAGAAGGACCAACGATTTCCTCGCTCACAATCTTTGCGGGAGCAGGCATCTTACCAGACTTCAGCACGTTTGCGAGGTCGCGAGTGTCTTCGGCAGTGAAGTGACCAGTGATCTCAGAGTTTCCACCAGTAATCTCGCTCTGTACGGTGGGAGCACTGTAGACATTATCATCAAGGACGATGGCAACGCTACGCTTGAGGTTGGCCTTCGTGAGGGCTGCCCAGCGGCGTGCGCCATCCACATTCATCTTCATGCTTACGCAAGGCATGCCACGCTGGTCGAATGAATCGCTGGCATCGGTAACGACGTCTCCTTCGAGGGGAGCACGGCCGTTGCGCTCCGTAACCTTGATGGCATAGAGCTCATAGATGTTGGCACTGGCACCTTCACCCATGCCCTTTACGCCCCACTTGAGACGGAGGTCGGAGGGAAGGACTTCCTTGGCTTCGGGAGAAGCAAGGAGCTCGTCGATGTCATCCATGTCGCGCTTGCTGGCGAAACCTACTACGCAACCGTAAGGGCGTTGTGCCACTTGCAGGCGACTCAGCAGGGGATGTGCCTTGTGTGCCTTCTCGATGTCGGCAGCAGAAGCATTGGCAGCAGGCGTCTCGTCGTTGCTTTCAGCAATGGCAGAAGCGAGGTCGGCAGCAGCCTTGGCTGTGTCTGCCTTTTCCTCAACCTGTTGCTCGTCGGCCTGTGCAACAGCTTCAGTGCTGTCGGCAGGAGCTTCGTCCTTGATGCCACTCAAGGCGGCAGCAAGCTTTGTGTCGAGGTTAATGAGGAAGGGCACAATCTCTTGTGTGTTATAGGTCTCCCAGAACTCGAGGTTAGCACTGCCTTGCAGCAGCTTGCGGACGCGCTCCGGCTCCTTAATGCCCGGCATCTCAATCATGATGCGACCTTCCTGTCCTTCGAGAGCCTGGATGTTAGGCTGTACGACGCCGAAGCGGTCGATACGGGTGCGCAGCACGTTGTAAGAGTTATCGATGGCACTCTTGACTTCAGCACGCAGGACGCTCTCGACTTCCTTGTCTGTGCTCTTTGTCGTGACCTTGTCGCGCAGCTGTTGCGTTGCAAAGAGTTCGGCGAGAGCTTTGTTAGGCTCGAGGGCTTTGTAGTCTTTGATGAATAAGGTAATAAAGTCACTTTGGCTGGCGGCAGCCTCTTTTGTGGCCTGCTCGACTGCCTTGCGGAAGTTCTCGTCTGTTTCTTCTTTGTGGTCGGCGAGTGCCTTGATGACATCAGGCACGCTGACTTCCAGAATAACATTCATACCTCCCTTGAGGTCAAGACCAAGTCCAATGCCCATTTCGCGGCATTCCTTCAATGTCCATACATTGAGGTAGACCTTGTTGTTGAGCAGAGAATCCAGGTAGCGGTCGGCAGTTGCCTGTCCTTCTGTCTGTGCGAGTGCTGCTGCCTTGTTCTCGTAGTGATTGGTCACGACGGAGAGCTAAGGTAGAAGAGGCACACGAGTGTCAGCAGAACTGCGAAGAATTTTACAAATCCTTTGTTTTGCATTGTTGATAGAATTATTTAATGTTTTGTTTATATTTATTCTGTTTTGTGCATAATAGCGTGCAAAGATACAACTTTTTCCATAAAACAAAGAGGAAATGAGTGTTTTTTTTCGATAAAGGCGGCTTAATGTGCTTTTTTGCCTATGCGGGCGACGAGTGGATAGTGGTCGGAGAAGGGCATGGTCTTGTCTATGTGGCAGGAGTGGCATTGCCAGTCTTTGGGGTAGAAGATGTGGTCTATGCGTACGGGGAAGAAGCGTTGGGAGAAGGTGAATCCCGGGCCGAATCCTGCTTCGCGATAGGCCGAATGGAGTCGGTGTGCCAGCCTTTGGTAGGTATAGGAGATGGGTGTGTCGTTGTGGTCGCCGCAGACGATGACGGGGTGGGCTGCGTTGCGGTCGACAAGTGAACAGATGCTGTCGGTCTGTGCGCCTCGGTAGACAGCGGCTTCGCTCAGTTTCTGGAGGAGCATTCGTGAGCTGTGCTTGATGGTTTGCCGGTGTGGGTCTGTGATGGCGTTGGCATAGTCGTTTCTGTCTGTCGTGCTGAGGTGTGTGCTTTCCAGGTGGTTGTTGACGACGAGGAGGCTGTCTCCGTGGCAGTCTATCCAGCAGGCTGTGCTTTGGTTGCTGCGTGTCGGGTACTGGATGCTCAGGGTGTCGCTCAGGAATGGCAGTGTGGAGAGGATGGCGAGATTGGTGTGTTGCCGGTAGTGGTAGGCGGTGGTGTCGAGCCATTCCTGGTGTTTGGTGAGGAAGTCTTTGGGCAGTTCCTGAAGGCAGACGATGTCGGCGTGGGTGACGTTAATGAAGTGGAGGAGTTGTTCCTGCGCGTCGTTGCCTGACATGGGGCCTACGTTGAAGGTCAGGATGGTGATGTTGCTGTCGTCGGCTTCGCCGATAACCTTGTCTTTGCCGATGTTCAGGGGGCAGTAGTCGAGGGCGTGTGCGCCTACGAGGAGCAGTCCGGCGACGGGCACCCATGCCAGTCTTGCCTTGAAGAGAAGCCAGAAGAGGATGAACAGGATGTCGACGAGGAGGAAGACGGGGAATGCCAGGGCGAGGAGCGAGAGGTGCGGCAGGTGTTCGGGCGACAGGTATGTGAGTGCCACGCAGAGCCACAGGAGGAGTATGGTGCCGAGGTTTGCGCCGAGGAAGATGCTGATGGTGATGCGCTTCAACATGGTTATTTCCTGCTGATGTCGAAGAGGCGTTTCTTTTCTTCGGGTGTCAGGCCGTCGTATCCATTCTTCTTTATCTTGTCGAGGATGCGGTTGAGTTCTTCCTCCTGTTCTTTCTTCTGCTGTCGGTAGGCGGCTTCCTGGCCGTAGCGTCCGCCGTAGGTGACGTCGATGTGCGGTTCTTTCTTCTTGAAGAGAGACGTGAACCACTGGCGGAAATTGTCCCAGGAGTTGCTGCCTCGGTCATAGTGTGTGTAGCCTCCGCGCCGCCTTCCCTTGCCTCCTCCATCGCGCCAGTAGAGGATGAGCAGCAGGCCGACGAGCATGCCGCCCAGGTGTGCCATGTGTGCCACTCCGTCGCCTCGTTGGGAGAGGGCCGATAGTAGTTCGATGACGGCATAGCCCACGACGAAGTACTTCGCCTTGATGGGTGCCGGGATGGGGAAGATGAAGATGCGTTCGTTGGGGAAGGTCATGCCGAAGGCGAGCAGTATGCCGTAGACGGCTCCGGATGCTCCGACGGTGTTCCAGCGGTTCAGGTATTCTGCCATCGGCATGATGGTGTTGCCGAGGTTTATCTGTTCGTAGGCTCCGAATCCGTAGTACCAGTATTCGCCCATCTGCGCGAGTTCCTGCATGAGTCCGGCTCCGAGTCCGCAGGTGAGGTAGTAGAAGAGGAACCGCTTCTGCCCCATCGTCTGCTCGATGATGCGTCCGAACATCCATACGGCGAACATGTTGAAGAAGATGTGCTGCCAGCTGGCGTGCATGAACATGTATGTGAAGAGTTGCCATGGGCGGAAGTTGCTGGCCAGGATGAAGTGTAGGCCGAACATCTCTTCGAGTTCGATGCCGTGCGATGCAAAGGCGAGTGTGGCGAAGAAGCACAGCACGTTGATGATGAGAAGGTTTTTGGTGATGGGAGGTATTGAGTTCATGTCTCTTGTGCGCAATATTATGTTTTCGCGTGCAAAGGTACGAAAAAATAGGCGTAGAAGTAGGGGAAAAGTGCCATTATATCGAGTTTTTTCACGTTTTATTGCATTTTTTTAGGAAAAAGCTTTGATGAAATGCCAAGTTTCGCTACATTTGTAATGCAAATAGCAAGAATATAGTGTATTAAACAACCTAATTACAAACAAATTAATCTTTAATCTTATGAACAAGACTGAATTAGTTGCCCAGATCGCTGAGGGCGCTGGCTTGAGCAAGGTTGACGCCAAGAAGGCTCTGGATGCCACCCTGGATGCTATCCAGAAGGCTGTGAAGAAGGGTGACAAGGTTGCCCTCGTTGGCTTCGGCACATTCTCTGTTGCAAAGCGCGATGCTCGTAAGGGCATCAATCCTGCCACCAAGAAGACTATCACCATCCCTGCAAAGAAGGTGGTTAAGTTCAAGGCCGGCAAGGAATTGGCACTCTAAAGAAGGCTTACTCCTAAGCTCCTCAGCAAGTTGGGGAGCTTTTTTCATGCCTCTTTCCGCAAGGGAAGGGGCTTCTTTTTTGTGCCGTTTCAGTAATGGCAATAGCGATCCCTGCCGGAGGGATTAGTATTCATGAGTCAAAGTATTAGTATTCGTGAGCCAAGGCAATAGTATTCATGAGGCAAGGAAATAGTATTCACGTTTGAGCAAGGCTCACTTTCCCTGTCCCTTCTGCGCGTGCGCCTGTGCGCGCTAATATATTATAATGTGTGGAAAAAAAGTTTGCACTTTTTCGTAAAATAGTTTGGCTTTGGGGTTAAAAAATGAGGGGGGTGCCTGTATATATAGACAGAAGCGCTTCAAGAGAACAACAAACAAAACCATGAACCAAAAACCAAACAACTATGATTAACTACAGTATCGCAATCCTGAGCACCAAGCCCGGCACCAAGAAGGCTGACATCACTGAGACCAAGGCATACGGCATCGCACAGAGTTCCAGTAGCATCGACATCAATGAATTCGCCCGACACATCGCCAATCACGGCTGCGTCTACAGCCGAGGCGACATCGTGGGACTCCTCACGCAGGCCGTCGACTGCCTGAAGGAGCTTCTGCTCGAGGGCAAACGCGTCAGGCTCGGCGACCTCGGCGACTTCCAGGCACGAATCAAGTCGAAGGGAGCCAAGACCACCGAAGACTTCAACGCCAGCTACATTGAGGCAGTCACCGTCAGCTGGGAGCCTGGCAAGCCCTTCCAGAACCTCCGCAGCGAGGCCACCTTCCAGCTCGTGCCCAGCCGAGAGGCACAGGCCGATGCCATCGAAGTGATCCGCAACGAAGACACCATCCAAGGCCTCGAATAGCCATGACACGAGGACTCAGAAACTGCAACCCGCTGAACATACGGCGGGTTGCAGGTACCCATTGGAAAGGACAGGCAGCGCAGCAGACGGACAGCCAGTTCATCCAGTTCGAAACCGTGGAGTGGGGACTCAGGGCTGCCTTCTGCATCCTCCGCACTTATGCCCGCCGCTACAATGCCATCTGCATCAGCGACATCATACATCGCTGGGCGCCGCCCTCCGAAAACCTCACCGAGCAGTACATCCGCAATGTCTGCCTCTGGACGGGCTTCGGCGGACTGCAACGCCTCGCGGAATCCGACTGGCCCCGACTTGTCAAGGCCATGGCAAGGCAGGAATGTGGCATCGTGCTCCCGGACGCAACAATCGTACGAGCCTTCTGCCTGTACAAAGTAACCTAAATCATTAACTCAACAAAACCAACACACAAAATGAAAAAGACAAACATCGCAGAAATCGTGGCAAAGGTATTGGTGGCTGCTCTCACAGCCTTCCTCACGGCACTGACCACCACCTCCTGCATGGGCTGCGGGCCGTTCTGACGCTCAGAGACAGGCATGCAGACCCGCTAAACAAACGAACCTCCCCATCTCGGGGAGGCTCGTTGCTTATCAGAATATCCTGTATGAAACGCCTACCGATAGGTTCGGATAGACCTTCACCTTCGAGACGACATCAATGATGTCTCCGGCTTTGCCCGGAACATCCTGCAGGTCGCGAACCAAATCAACATGGTTCCTGACATCGCTGCAGTCTATATATATCTCTCTCACGCCGTCATAATCGTTGCGGATTATCTCGCCGTAGTACTTGTCGTAGCTGTCCACGCCAATGCCACTCACATAGTAGCCTTCCTCGGTCGGACTCGCATCGAACTTGTACACATTGTCCGCGTAGATACTCGGCGCACCGCAAAGGAACATGATTCCGGCATCGACATTCAGCTTCCAACGCTTGTCCTTAGAGAGATGAGTGTTGTAACCAAAGCCCAGATAAGGGCGAACCTTGCTCACTCTCATCTCGCTGCGGGCCTTGTTGTCCGCACCAGGTACCATCATCGCCTTGTCGCCGTCCTTGAATGTGCCAAGGCTGAAACCAGCCAAGCCATACTTGTAGAACGGGTCGTCGGCAGCCTTTCCAATCTGATGCAGATATGTGCCGTTTATGCCACTCCTGGGATACTCGGCATAGATGCCGTTGTAGGCGTTTATGGCTTCCAGCAGAAGCGACTCCTTATCCAGGCTGACGGCCTCTGCTGCTGTAGCAGGACCGGCATAGAAACCAGCCGTAAAGCTCCAGTGCTTGTTCTTGAAGGGCAGGACGTCGACCATGAACTTGAACTGGTGGAGAGTGGGCTTCATGCCCAATGTGACATAGTCCTTTGCTTCTATCTTGCTGAACTTGTCGAACATTGCCTTGTACTCCTCAAACCCTGGTTTGTTGAGGTCAATGCCGAATTCAGAAAGCTTTTCGTCAATCTTCCCAACCTTCTCAAGGAGTTTCCCTACGCCGCCGCTGCGTGTCTCGACATTGAAGTCGGCGTCGAAGTTGAAGCGCGGCATATAGTTGTAGCCGGCACGGATGCGGACATAATCGCCCACAGGCACGGCAACGTCAATGCCAATGCCTAATGTGCCGACGTTGACACCTACGTCCATGTGATTAAGGATATTCTTCTCTTTCAACACGGATTCGCTCTGTGCAAGCATGCTTGCCGCCACCTGCAGCACAAACAGGAATATGCTAAACCTCTTCATCGCGCGCGTATGTTAATATATATATATATATAATGTATGGGATGCCGTCCTTCTCTCGGGGTGATTCTACTTCACGACAACCTTCTTGCCGCCTACAATATATAGTCCGGCAGGCAGTCCGGCTGTATCGTTCGAGGGGCGAAGCAGTGTGCCGCTAACGGAATAGATGCCTTCGCCGGATGCTTTCTCCTTCGCTGCGATGCTGTTAATGCTTGTCGGGTCTGATGTCAACTCAACAACGTCCGGCGTATTGGCATCGGCCGGGAGATAACTTGTGTTGGCATAAAGGCACAAGGCATCAACCTGTGTGTATGTCGTATAGTCGTTCACCTTGATGTTATTCAGTCGAGACTCATCCTGATTGCTCAGTACGAGCTTGCCATCGGCAACAGTCAGGACACGCATCGTGGCAGCATCAAACTTCGTGTAGGCGTTTGTGGATTCTCTTGGGCGCGAGCCGTTGCAGAAATAAACGCCTTTAAGCTTGTTGCCTGATACCTTAGCAGATGTGGAAAGAAGGAGCTCTATACGGTTGTCGGAAGGCTCGGTCGAAGCACATTCTATGATGACGGGCGTGCGGGCTGGGATGTCGCCTTCAATCTCTTGCAGGAGAGCAAACCTTCCCCCAACGGTGGTAACATAATATATGTGCATCTCTGGAGAAACTGCCCTGAATGGGAAATCAGCATAGAAAGGCTGGTAGTACGCTCCGTTGAATTCTACGGTCGGCTTGATGCCAACATAGTTGACGGCATGGTTTGTCTCAATCTTGTCAACAATCCACCTGCGATATGTTTCATCCTTGCCAGTCGTGCCCATAATCCCTTGCTGAGCTGTGGAACTCGACCTGCTGTCATAGAGGTACTTTGTTACACTTGTGCCGGCAGCAGTCTTAGTGGCTGAAACCTCGTAAGTGCCATCACGTTGTTTTGTGACATCCGGATAGTAATTTGTGAGGGAATGAACGCCTGTACCCTGTGCCATGAGGTCATATTTACTGCCTACCGTCATGATGTATATGACGGTTGCAGGGTCGGAAACAGCCTTCTCGGCATCTTTCCAAAGTTGGAGGGCCTGGAAGTCTTCTTTGTCACGCGTTATGTCATAGTAGTCTTTATTGTCAGTAACATAAACATAACGCTGCGTGGCAAAGTTGCGGACGCGGTAGTATCCATTGTCAACAAATCCGGTTCCCATGTCAATGTCTTGTGCTTTGACACTCAATGCGGCTATGGCATACAGGGCGAATATACAGAATCTTCTCATATATTATAATTATGCCCCCCGTCATACTACACTTAAGGCAGAATGACAGGGGGTTGTTAGTTCTATTGTAATAAGTTAATGACTAATCAGCGATACAGATAGTAACGCGATTCAGGTCGTTCTGCTCGTATGGCTGAACGGTGTCACCCTTGCTGTCAACAATGATGCGGCTGCGATCTATTCCGTACTTGTTGACCAGGACATTTGCAACACCTTCGGCACGGCTACGTGCATAGCCTACATTAATCCTCGGGTTGCCGGTGTTCCTGTCAGCATAACCTGTAACAGATACCTTTGCCTCGGGATACTTCCTCAGGTAGTTTACTACATCCTCAACCTTAGCCATCTCTGTCCTGCTGATGTCGGAGCCACGCAGAGTATAGAAGATGTCACGGCGCAGAGTCTCACGCTTTTGGGGATCGGCCTCTTTGTAGACAATCTTTTCAACTTCGACGGGCTTCTCGACGATCTTCTCGACGATCTTCTCAACGACGATGGGGTCGGCAGTAGTCTTAGCCTTAGGAGCAAGCTTGCCAAGGCGAACCTTTACGCCGGCAAGTGCGTTGAAGTACCAGTCCACATTGTCTGCATCCTTGGAGTTGTATCCGTCGGCGAGCAGATTGCTGTTAAACTCAAGGCCGAGGGCAACACGACGGCTCACGTTGAAGTCCAGGTAAGCACCAAACCTGCCCGTAAAGCGTGTCTTTGTTCCATCCCAAAGTAACGTCATCTGATGTTCCATTGGGGGGGTTATGCCTGAAGTCAACATCGTTTGGTAGATCAGGTTGTAAAGGCTTTGCGCGTCATCATTATTCCATGCAACATTGAACCCGATACCAGCCAACAGACCGAAGTTGCATACACGGTTGGCCTTGTAGCCAAGTATCCAGTTCGTCAAATCACATGTAACATCGAGAGAGGGAGCAACATAGTTGTACTTCCAGGTCTCTTTGCCAAGGCCAAGATAGGAGAGGTCAGTGCCACCCTTGCTCTGCCAAGCATTGAGAGACAGGCGCAGACCCCAAACCGGTGTGAAGTTATAACCTGCACCTACCTGAGCATTGCCAGAGAGGAGATCGTCGAAGTCAACTTCGCCTAAGGTGTATTGTCCACCGATCTGACCCTGAAGATACCAGTGAGGAGCAAAGGCATTATTTGCCTTTTCCGCAGCCTGCGGCTCTTGCGCAGATGCCGTGAGGCATCCCGCAAGCAGCGCAGCTGTCATTAATATACTTTTAAGTTTCATAACTCAGATTCTTTTGTACAAATTGGTTTTAATCTTCAACTGCGATGTAAGACTTAATGGTTGAAATGTTACCGTCGAAGTCGAGGATTGAGTATGCAACCTCATATACATAACCAGGTACCATGCCATTTACATCAATCGTGCGTACAGTTCCATCAAGAACGGTGTTGAGCTTGCCAGTGTTGGCTGCCTGCAGCTTAGCCTTGCAATCTGCATTGCCAGCCTGAGCATTTGCACTGAGATCTGCCGTGTAGACATTCGTTACAGCGACGTGCTTCCTTGCCAGAGGAACAATGAGCTCAAGATTCTTTGTTGTGGGATGCAACTTCAGATCTGCTTTCTTCATCGTAACGGGATAGTTCTTGGAGAAGCTCAGGCGCCTGAAGCCCTTGCCCTTGTTGCTTGCAACGATGAAGGGACCGAAGCGGCGGTTGATAGAGTTGAAGAAGAAGCAGTAGTCGCTGTTGATTTGATCGAGATACTTCCTGAGGTATTCATCCATGAAGTCGTCAATCCATGCTGTTCCACCATAGGAGTTAATCTTATCCAACTCAGCATTCAAGTCCTTAACGAGGTTGTCGAGAATATCCTTCTGCTGTTCCAGCAGGTCGCGAACATCTTGGGTGAATTCAAGTACGACTGGGAGGTAAACAGAACCATCGCGGCCAACTACATCATCAAGGATGACGAAGTCAACACAGTCGGAAGTGATGGAGAGGTTGCTTCCTGAGTATGCAGCAAGATTATAGGTGGTGCCGTCTACAGCCAGTGTGATCATACCGCTGTTGAGTTGAGCTTTTGCATAAGAATCGCTCAGAACAAGGCTGGCGTATGCTTCAACTTGATCGTCGCCACCTCTTGCAGGAATGAGCATCTTAATCTTCAGACCACTTACGATATCACCGAAGATAACAAGGGTTGCCCTCTTCTCTGTGATATTCTCCTCATCAAATGCTACAGCATCAGGTACTGCAACGGCACTGCCACCGGCTGTCAGGTTCTTGTCAAACTTAATTTCGAAGTTACCAATGCCAGGCACTCTCAGTTCGTAGCCAACGCCATTCAGTGTGACGCTTGATACCCTTGCTTCGAATTTTGCAATGAAGTGTTCAAGATCGACATCAATGAACTTCAATTCTTCCATTCTGAGGTTTTCAACGATACCCTGAATAATACCAGTAGCAACGTTTATATCAAGATTAGCCTTCAGTGTGGCGGCAATGTCATCAAGCATTCCAGAGATTGCTTCGTAGCCAGGCATTGTTACATAGTCGAAGTCTTTACCCCATTTGAGGTTGAAGGGCAGGTAGAATGTGGAAGCCAGGTTGTATTCAGAATATACGGAGTGCTCCTTCTCCTTGCCTTCGTTGTCCGTTGTAGTGTAGGTGCACTTCAGGCCATGTCTGTCATTCTTGAGGCTGGTGATGACATTATAGATGCTTGTGGTGAGGTTAGCCAGACTGGTTTGTCTGCCGGGCTTGAAGAAGTTGTCAGCAAGTTCTACAACCTGAGCATATACTTCGTCATACAGATCTGAGATGTCCTCTCTGGTAAGTGCGAGGCCATTGTCCTCTTCCATGACGGTCTTGCTATCAACGTATGCGTCTGCTACATAGAAGCCATTGTCGGCACGGGTGTAACCGAACTGCAGCTTCTCATTGCACTTTCTGATGGGAGAGAGTTTAACGATTGATTCTTCGTCAAGAGTGTTGACGAGGCTCAGCTTCAGACCTTCGAGGTTGGCTGTGTTGGGGTTGATGGTCATGTAAACCTTACCTGCGTTGCCATTCTCGTTCAAGAGAGGAAGGTTTGCTGGTGCTTCAAAGGCTTCCAAGCCAACGCTTGTGAGCATCTCCATATCCTTAGCGGTGAGAACCTCATTCTTGCGAACATAGTTTGCGTCGTCGTCTGTCGGGAATTCAACATCAGTGACGGGTATACCATAGAATGCGATGAGGGCATTGCTCTGGAGACCTACGGGCAGGTTGAATGTGCCGAACATCGGGTTGAATGTACCCTGAACGATAATGCTGGAGACTTGCTTGCCAAGAGCATTCTGAAGGGCTGCTACATCATCCTTGAGTTTAGAGACATCTTCTTCCACAACACCAAGTCTGCTGTCTAAATTCTGAATGCTGTCACCCAAAACATTGAGGCGATTGTTTATTTCAGGAAGTTTGTTGTTGACGATATCATTAATATCACTCTGGAGTGTTCCGAGGTTTGTCACGGTGGGATCAACATCACCTACAATAGAGGAAACTGTACCATTCAGGGTTGAAGTGGTAGTAACAAGGTCTACCAGGTTCTCGATGCCTTCTGCACCAACGCCTGCAATGACGCCGTTGACGATAGACATAACATCATCTTCTGTGATGAAGTCACCGTCTTCGATACCTTCATTAATAATATTAGTAATAAGGTTGGTGAGCTCTTCAGTAATTTCGCCCTCCTTGATGATCTCTGTCGTAATGACTTCGGTGATCTTCTCGGTGATGGTCTCTTCGAGGATGTTATTGATTTCTTCCTTGATGGTCTCCTTCATATCCTCGGAGATGTTACTTTCCAATGCTGCGACACGCTCAAGGAGGTCTTCGAACTTGCCGTCAAGGTCGCCCCACTTCTCATTGCTATCTGCCCAAAGGCCCTTAAGCCATTCGATATCTACTTCGTTAGCGCGGATTCTCTCACGATCCTTTCCAAGCTCGGTGAGGAATCTCTCCACGAGAGATGCTACGGAATCCTTCAGTTGCTCTGTGGTAGCGTAGCTATCAAGCTGCTCCTTAGTTACATAGTTCTCGAAGACATACTGGAGGATTTCGGCTTTAGCAGTTGCAATTTCACCCTTAACAAGGAGTTCTGTTTGAGCAAGGATGTTTTCGTATTTACCCTTCAATTCTGCAAGTTCGTTCTGAAGGTTGCCAACAGTGCTTTCGATGGTGTTGAGTCTCTCTGTAAAGCCTCCGACGCTTGTTGTTAAATCTTCGACAGCCTGCTGGAGTTTGCCGATGTTAACGGAGTTTTCACCTACGGTGCTTTCGAGAGTCTGCAGGTTTGACTTCAGTTCGTCTGTGGCGTCTTCGAGGTTTTGGAACTTCTCGTCGTATGCAGCCTTCAGTCCTGCGAGAGTTGAGTTAATGCCCTCGATGAGCTTATAGTTTGCATCTGCATATGCATATGCCTCGTTTGCGCGAGCAAGAGCATCTGCTGCATTATTGCTTATCAATAAGAGTTGAGTGTTAATTTCATTGATTGCATCAGCATTCTTCTGAATGTTCTCAGCATTGGTTGCAATGTTGCCGGCATTGGTTGCAATGTCCTTAGCGTTCTGCGCAATATCATCAGCGTTCTTCTGAACCTTTCCGCTCAGGTCGGAGATGTCAGCTGCATTCTTTGCAATGTTTTCTTCATTCTTCTTGGCGAGTTCCTCAATGAGGCGAGCGTTCTCCTGCAGGGTAGCAATGCTTTCGGCATTCTTGTCAGCTTTGCCCTCAGCAGACAATGCGATTGTCCATGCCTTTTCAGCTACTTCGTTGGCTGTGTTTGCAGTCTGCAGTGCAAGACTTGCATTATCCTTAGCTTCCTCTGCGAGTGCCTTAGCTTCACTGGCTGAGAGACCAGCGGCCTCTGCTGCCTGCTGTGCGAGTTCGGCAGCTGTGACTGCCTTCTGCGCTGCCTCTGAAGCACTTGTAGCTGCGCTTAATGCATTTTGTGCAGTAGCCAGAGCTTCACCGGCTGTTACGCCAATACCATTGACGTTTTCGAGGGCCTGTGCTGCGAAGTCGTAAGCCTGCTTTGCTTGTGTCTCGGCTGCTTTCATCTTTGCATCGAGCTCTGCCAGCTTGCTGGTTACATAGTTGTAGTCGCATGGGCAATCGCCGGAACCAGCGATGTCACTCTTAATCTTTTCGAGTTCTTCCTTCAAACCATCTACAACATCTTTGAGAATATCCTGTGAAGTCTTGTAAGAGGCGAACTCTGCAGCGAGGGGATAGTAGGAGGCTGTGAGTGCATCGAGTGTACTCTTCAAGCCCTCGACCTGCCCTGTCAGGGTAGCGATGGCAACATTGATGGCGTTTACGTCATCTTTGCTTGCGGCGTTGGCAAGTCCTGCTGTGAGGGTTGCAATCTGCTCATTGATTTTTCCAATCTGTTCATTGATGCCATTGATGAGAGCCTGGAGTGCATCTTCGTTGCATTCGCATGACTTAAAGCCATCGAATGCCCTCTGAAGGGCATCCAGGGCTGCTTGATAAGTGGCAATCTGTCCTTCAAGCTCCTGAATCTGGAGATCGAACGCTTGTTTCAACGTGGCGTTGTCCTGAATGTACTTTGTACGCAACTCGTTGTACAAATCTTCGTCGGTATCCTTACAGGACACAAACGAACCTACACTGACTGCTACTATGAGCAGCAAAAGTGATTGGATGAGTTTCTTTTTCATTTGTTAAAGAATTAAAATTTATAATTATGTTGTTTCGTTATAATGCATAGTCCTCCCCTTTTGGGGACAATGTCGAGTGCAAAGGTACGACTAATCGCAGAAAAATGAGTTGACAACTACATGCAATTAACTAATCTTAACAAATAATTGTACCAATTTAATAAATTTAACACGTTATACAGGCTCTTTCTTACGGGAAGGAGCCTTTTTCTATTGTTTTGTGTCGGAGGGATACCTATTCCAGAACAGTGCGGTCAGCAAGATGGAAAGCATGGCGCACAAAGCCATGATGACGTTGGCGGCAGCGTCTCCCCCGAGCAGGTCTGCATAGGAAATGTCGGCAAAGTCTTCTCCCATGAAGTACATCTGCAGGGCGACGAGGCTGTTGTTGGCGATGTGCAGCAGTGAGGAGAGCAGGATGTTGCCGGTCTTGTAGTAGATGATGCCGAAGATGATGCCGATGGGGAGTGCATAGAGGCCTTGTGCGAAGTTGAGGTGGACGATGCCGAAGGCGATGGCAGAAACGAGGATTGCGGTCCATGGGTTGGCTCCCCTGCGCAGCATCTCGCCTTCGATGGCTTCGCGGAAGAGCAGTTCTTCGGCGATGGGACCTATGATGGCGATGGCGAGCAGCCCCCAGATGCTGTGCGACATGGCGAGTGTCATTTGCTGCATGACGTCAGGCATGGGGACGTCCTCTGTGAGGATGGAGGTGCTGAAGGCTGCGAGGATGCCTCCGGCGACGGCGAGCGTGGCAGGCTTCCACCGGATGGAGGCGATGTCGCTCTGTGTGAGGAAGTGTATGTTGTGCAGGAGGAAGTGGCAGAGCAGGACGGCGATGATGTCCGTGAGGATGATGCAGATTGAGAAAAGGGCGATGGGTATCAGGTCGAACGACGGCGTGTCTTGTGTCATTCCGCTTACCGAGGCTCTGATGCCCGCGTTGAATTCAGGTGAAACCATCATGCCGATGCCGAAGAGCAGGAGGGTTCCGAGTCCTTGTGCCAGCAGGAACACGAGGATGGTCAGCAGGGCGGGGGAGAGTCTATGGAGTTTCAAAACAGGTGGAGTGTTATGTCGGTTAGCGTATCCCTTTGCAGCTTATGGTTTCGGGCCTTAGCCCTCTCTGTCCGATGTGGCAGTCCGCTTTGCCCGAGGTATTTGTGTGCCTTGACCGGAGCAGGCGGCTCTGATGGCGAAGCAGGCGGCTATTTCTTCTGGCCGGAACTGGTAGGAGGATCTTTGCCATCCTCGATTGCTTGCCTTTGGATTACCTCGTCGAGCAGCTCCTCAAAAGTCTTGACGCGGAGCAACTCTTCGTACTGCTCCAGTATCTTCCGGTCGCGGGCATGCTTCTTCTCCCGCTTTCTCTCCTTCACGGCAAAGGGATGCATGATCTTGTCCGTCACCCTGGCACCGAGTATGTCGCTTAATGAAGGGTATCCGATGCGCCCCTCCTTCTCCCTGCCAAGAGCTTGGCGTATGGCCTCGTTGACGCGAAGTATGGAGTCTCTCTGCACCTCTATCTCGCGCAATGTATCGGTGAGAATGGTGTCGGCCTTCTGTGCACGAACCATCCCGACAGGAAGCACGATGAATAATATGAGAAGTAGTTGTTTCATGAAACAAGACGTCTTTTGCGCCACAAAGTTAAGTTTTTTTTTGTAAATAACAAAAGAAATCCCGAACTTTGCACCAAACCTTAACAAGTTTTAATTATGAATTGCACGAAACGCATGGTAATCTTGTGCCTCGCCGCATGCTCCGTCGTGGGCAGCAGTATGGCGACGGACTATACGAAGTATGTCAATCCCTTCATCGGAACACAGACCGACGACACGGGAGCCCTAAGTGGCAGCACGTTCCCAGGCCCCACAATGCCCCAAGGCATGGTGCAGCTCGCTCCTGAAACTGAGCAGTATGTCACATGGGATCCCTGCTGCGGCTATGACTACAACCGCGACTCCATCTTCGGCTTCACGCATACCCACCTCAGCGGAACAGGCTGCACCGACCTCATCGACGTTTCCCTGATGCCCACCACCAAGCATGTCACACCCGAACTCCTGCGTCAAGGCATCTTCGCACTGCCCTTCAAGCACTCGCAGGAACAAGCCGCCCCAGGTTATTATATGGTCGATTTGCTCGGCGGAGAAGATATCCGTGTGGAACTCTCTGCGACGGTTCATGCCGGCATCCACAAATACACGTTCCCCGAAGGCAAGGAGCAGACCGTCATCCTCGACCTCGATCGCATGACCTACCGTGGCGATGCCTACTACACAGGACGCCGCGCCTACCAGATCATTCAGAGCCAGATACGCATCCTCGACGACAAGACCATCGAAGGATTCCGCGTCGTGACCGGCTGGGCAAAGCTTCGCAAGGTGTACTTCCGCATCGAGTTCTCCCGTCCATTCGCAAGCCGTATCCTGATGGACGGTGGACGCAGTGCAGGCGGAAGCGATGTCGTCAACGGCAGAACACTCAGAGCTGCACTACGCTTCCCTAACAATAATAAAAAAGATGTAATGGCCAAGGTCGCCATATCCGCCGTAGACAATGACGGCGCCCGAAAGAATATGCAGGCAGAAGCTCAGCCCTGGGACTTCAACTACTATACCCGTGCTGCCCATGATGCTTGGGAGAAGGAACTCGCCACCATAGACATCGACGGCACAGACGACCAGAAGACCATCTTCTACACTGGCCTCTATCATGTCCTCATGCAGCCTAATACGATGAGCGACGTAGATGGGCGATACATGGACACTAACTTCGAGATAAAGCAGATGCCCAAGGGACAAGCCTATCACAGCACCTTCAGCCTCTGGGACACCTTCCGTGCAGCTCATCCTCTCTACACCCTTCTTTATCCAAACATTGCCGTGCAGTTCGTGCGCGACATGGTTCTTCATCATGAGACGTACGGCTATCTGCCCATCTGGGACCTCTGGGGACAGGACAATTACTGTATGATAGGCAACCACGCCATACCCGTCGTGGCTGATGCCATTATGTCGGAACTGCCAGGGCTCGATGTCGAGAGGGCATACAAAGCCATGGTGGAAAGCAGCACGCGCACGCATCCCAACAGTCCTTTCGAGGTGTGGGAGGAGTATGGCTATATGCCGCAGAACAGGCAGAACGTCAGTGTAAGCATCACGATGGAGCAGGCCTTCGACGACTGGTGCGTGGCAGCCGTGGCCAAGAAGCTCGGCAAGACAGCCGACTACGAACGCTTCATCAAGCGCAGCGAGTACTATCGTAACCTCTTCAACCCTGCTACGGGCTTCTTCCAACCCAAGGACGACAAGGGCAACTGGCTGGAGCCCTTCGATCCGCTCAGCTATGAGAGTCCTTGCTTCGTAGAAGGCAACGCATGGCAGTATATGTGGTTTGTGCCGCAGAACCCCGGGGGGCTTATCGACCTCCTCGGCGGCGTTAAGCCTTTCCTCAAGAAACTTGACGAGAACTTCACCCTGACAGAGACCAGCGGAGAAGTGAACGGCAATGCCAGCGGCTTTATCGGACAGTATGCGCACGGCAATGAGCCAAGCCATCACACCGTCTATCTCTATAACTTCGCCGGCCAGCCCTGGCGTACGCAGGAGCTTGTGGAGCAAGTACGAAGCCAGTTCTATAATGCCTCACCCTGCGGTTATGCAGGCAACGATGACTGTGGACAGATGTCGGCATGGTACATCTTCTCTTCTCTGGGCTTCTATCCCTTCAATGCCGGCTCGGCGGAATACGTCATCGGTACGCCTCTGTTCCGTCATGCTGTACTGCATATGCCTGGAGGCAAGGACTTGACCATCAATGCACCGCGTAAGTCGGATAGGGCTATCTACGTCAAGGGCGTGAAGCTCAACGGCAAGAAGATTACCGATTGGAAGCTTACGCATCAGCAACTTATCCAGGGCGGCACACTCGACTTTACAATGAGCGAGAAGAGATAGAATACAGGGAGTTATAGGACAACCTGCGATAGGCCCGGGAAGTCTCAGGTTGTCATAGGAAAGCAAAGGCGCCTTCACAAATGTGGAGGCGCCTTTTTGCGTTTATAGAGTTCCTTGTTTGAGCTTTTCGACAAACGCGTCGATGCGTTGCAACTCTCGAGGGATGTCGATGGATTGCGGGCAATGGCTGATGCACTCACGACACTCCGTGCAATGGTTTGCCTGCCTAAGCTTGGGCACGCTTCTGTCATATCCGACGAGGAAAGCCTGCCGTGCCTTCTGATAGTTCTTGGCTTGTTGGCTCTCGGGGACGTTTCCTTTGTTGACACATTTATTATAATGTACAAAGATTCCCGGTATGTCGAGGCCAAAGGGGCAGGGCATGCAGTATTTGCAATCGTTGCAGTCGATGGTGGGGTAGCTCTTGATGAGGGTGGCAGTCTCGCCTTCGAGCCATGCTTGTTCCTCCTCTGTGAGGGGCTCAAGGGGAGAGTATGTGCGAAGGTCATCCTCTAAGTGCTCCATGTAAGTCATGCCGCTCAGGACGGTAAGTACGGCGGGCTTGGAGCCGATGTAGCGGAAGGCCCATGATGCCACACTGTCTTCCGGCTTGCGTTTCTTGAAGTGAGCCACGACGTGGTCGGGCACTTTGGAGAGTCTTCCGCCGAGCAGCGGTTCCATAATGACGACGGGGATGCCTCGCTTCACGAGTTCGTCGTAGAGGTACTTACCCGAGCGTCCTTTGTCCTCCTTGTTTTCCCAATCGACGTAGTTCGCCTGTATCTGTACGAAATCCCAGTGATATTCGTCGTGATGCTCCATGGCCCAGTCGTAGACGGCTACGTCTCCGTGGAACGAAAAGCCGAGGTTGCGGATGCGCCCTGCCTCGCGTTGTTCCACGAGCCAGTCCAGGAGTCCGTTGTCAAGGTATCGCTGGTGCAGGTTGTCCATGCCTCCACCGCCGATGCTATGCAGCAGGAGGTAGTCGATATAGTCGGTCTTCAGGTTTTCGAGGCTGCGTTCGAACATGGCTTTTCCCTCCTCGATGTCGAATTGCGAGGGCGAGAAGTTGGAGAGCTTCGTGGCGATGAAGTAGTCGCTGCGCTTGTATCCGCTTGCCTCGAGAGCTATGCCGAGGCTTCCCTCGCTTTGTCCGCGGCAGTAGGCAGGCGATGTGTCGAAGTAGTTGACGCCGTGGTCGAGGGCGAACTTGCAGAGGTGGTTTATCTCCTCCTGGTCAATTACGTCTCGGCCGTCCTCGTCTTTTTTGTTCGGCAACCTCATCCATCCATAGCCGAGCAGGCTTATCTTGTCGCCTTGCTTAGGGTTGGTCCGGTAGGTCATCTTGCCTGTGGGGACAGGTCCTTCGTGGTGTCCCATGTAATCGACTTCGGCATCGTCGCCTGCGCCTTTTACTCCGCAGGATGCCAGGGCTGCCGTTGCGGCTGTAGTACCAGAGACTCTGAGGAAGTCTCGTCTGCTTATATCTTTCATAGCTTCTTATCTCTAATCCTTAATCCCTATTCTCTTTTCTCTAATCACTTATCTTTATTATTCTATGGTCTCTGTCTGTTCCCTGATCAAATCTCCCTGTGCACTTCGTGTCCTTCGACGTAGATGGCGCTGATGGGATTTGAGGGGCAGAGATTCTCGCATGCGCCACAGCCGATGCACTTTTCTTCGTTGATGACGGGAATGAGCAGCACTTTCTCCCTCGGGATTTCGTTGTTGTCGGCGTCTCTCCAGCGCCATCCGTCCTGATGCACGCCGGCGTGCAGGGGAACCATCTGTATGGCTTGGGCCGGGCATTTGCGTGAGCAGAGTCCGCAGGGCTTCTCGTTCTTGACAGGGACGCAGAGGTCGCGTGTCCATACGGCGTGTCCGACTTGTATGGCAGTGCGTTCCTCTACGGTGACGGGCCGTATGGCCGAGGTCGGGCATACCTGTGAGCAGCGGTTGCACTCGGGCCGGCAATAGCCGCGCTCGTAGCTTACCTCGGGTTGCATGAAGCGGTCGAGGCTGCTGCTCGGGCGCAGGACGTCGTTGGGGCAGGCGTCGATGCAGAGCTGGCAGGCAGTGCAATGACTGCGCAGGTTGCGTATGGAGAGGGAGCCCGGGGGCGTGATGAGTTTCTCGCGACGCACCTTCTTCTTCTTGACGATGTCGGCGAAGCCGCCGTCTGTCGTCTTTGGCTCGATCTTGCTCTGCGCCTTTGCGATGGCAGTCCCTGCAAGGAGAGCGACGCCTGTCAGCACTGCGCGACGGCCTTCGTCAGCCTTTTGGGGGTGGGGGGCAAGGGGTGCGGAGCAAGAAGAGAACTTCAGCGCGTCGAACTTACACTGCTCGAGGCAGTTGCCGCACACTACGCAGCGGCTGTAGTCGACGGTGTGCGTGTCGAGGTCGATGCAGGCGGCTTTGCAGTTGCGCTCGCATTTGCGGCAGTTCTTACACTTCTCCGCGTCGATGTTTACCTTGAGGAACGACTGCTTGCTGATGAGTCCGAGCAACGTCCCGACGGGGCATATCGTGTTGCACCAAGTACGTCCGTTCTTCCAGGCCAGCACTGCGATGATGCCCAGAGTCAGCAGGGCTATCACGAGCGTACCGATGCTCTTGACCCAGACGTCTACTGTATAGAACGCGTAACTGTCGTGATGTTCAGCAATCAATGCAAGTCCGTTGTTCGCCAACTTGTATAGAGGAGCGAGGATGACCGATACGATGCGGCCGTAAGTGCTGTAGGGGAAGATGAGGCCGCCCAGCCAGGCAACGCCCAAAGCCAGCGAGGCGCACGCCACAACCAGCACGGAGTAGCGCAGCACGTCCTTTGCGGGCGAGTAGTTGTACTTGTTCTTCTTCCTGCGCAGCCAGGCGATGAAGTCCTGCATCACGCCCAGCGGACAGATGATGGAGCAGTAGATGCGTCCCGTCAGCAGTGTGAGTGCAACGACGAAGAGCAGTGCGCCGATGTTCAGAGCCAGCAGAGCCGGAATGAACTGGACTTTGGCCATCCATCCCAAGTAGGCCTGTGCAGTCCCCGTGAAGTCCAGCAGAAGCCAAGTGATTAGTAACCAGAAGATGATGGCGAGTGTCAAACGGATTTTCCTAAGCATACTTGTTTTTAGTTATATTATGTCGATTTGCAGCCACAAAATTACTAAAAATAAGTGAATATAGTATCAGGTAAGTGAGAAAAAAGTGCTGAAAAGGATAATTTTATTGTATTCGAGGCAGAGAGTATGACAGTGACTGAATTAGACAAATGTAAGTGAATTTACAATAAACATGACATTATGACAATTCCCATAGTGCCGTAAAAGGCCCTGAATTACGCCGAATTTGCCAATCCGGCAGGAAGGAGTTCTCAACGCAATATAATGGAGTGGCAATTCCAATATATTACCTTTGCAATTCCTTCAGTATTCGTTGGGTGAAAAATTACGCCGAAAAATGCCAAAAATAACGGTGAAATGGTCGATTTTGTAAGGTGGAGTTGTCAATCCGGCGGTTTGTCTCAAAAATCGCGGCTTGTAACCTGCTCAGTATCAGCTGAAAGCGTTTTAAGCGCAAAAAAGCCGAAAAATGAAGAAAAGTATGCCGCGAGGCATTTCCGACGCTTCTGCGCGATTCGCCGAAAATCAATGTGTAAGCAGATAAGCCGTTTTGCATTGCAAAATGTCAAATCGTGGAAAGGGCGGGGGACAACAGCCATAGCCACGTCAAAATCTACCGGATAATGTTAAGAATGCTTATATAAAGGAAAAAATACGGCGTCGGTACAAAGTCCGCATTTTTTTCGTACCTTTGCACGCATATTAAAATAAAGGAAAGGATATGGTATCATTTATTGCAGACAAGATTGTGACGGACGGTCTTACGTATGACGACGTCCTTTTGATTCCCGGCTATTCAGAGGTCCTGCCCCGAACGGTGTCCCTCGAAACTAAATTCTCAAGGCACATCGACCTTAAGGTTCCCTTCGTGACTGCCGCCATGGATACGGTCACCGAAGCCCCGATGGCCATTGCCATTGCCCGCGAAGGCGGCATCGGCGTAATCCATAAGAACATGAGCATCGACGAACAGGCCCGCCAAGTGGCAATCGTGAAGCGTGCCGAGAACGGTATGATCTACGACCCCATCACCATCCAGCTGGGCAGCAGCGTAAGGGATGCGCTCGAGCTTATGGCTGAATACCACATCGGAGGCATCCCCGTAGTCGACGACAAGCGCCATCTGAAGGGCATCGTCACGAATCGCGACCTCCGTTTCGAACAGGACATCGACCGCCCCATCGATGAGGTGATGACAAGCAAGAACCTTGTGACCACTCACGTGCAGACCGACCTCGGCGCAGCCGCCAAGATTCTGCAGGAGAACAAGATAGAGAAGCTGCCCGTCCTGGACGACAGCGGCAAGCTCATCGGCCTGATCACCTACAAGGACATCACGAAAGCGAAGGACAAACCCATGGCCTGCAAGGACAGCAAGGGACGCCTGCGCGTGGCAGCCGGCGTAGGTGTAACGCCCGACACACTCGACCGCATCAAGGCGCTTGTCGAGGCAGATGTCGATGCCATCGTCATTGACACGGCTCACGGACACAGCAAGTTCGTCATCGAAAAGCTGAAGGAAGCCAAGAGGATGTTCCCCAACGTGGACATCGTGGTGGGCAACGTCGCCACAGGCGAAGCAGCCCGCATGCTCGTCGATGCAGGTGCCGATGGCGTCAAGGTAGGCATCGGGCCCGGCAGCATCTGCACAACCCGTGTCGTGGCTGGCGTCGGTGTGCCCCAGCTCAGCGCCGTCTATGATGTCGCCAAGGCATTGGAAGGAACCGGCGTGCCTCTCATCGCCGATGGTGGCTTGCGTTACAGCGGCGACGTCGTCAAGGCTCTCGCAGCCGGCGGATACAGCGTCATGATCGGCTCCCTCGTGGCTGGCACCGAAGAAAGCCCAGGCGATACCATCATCTATAACGGTCGTAAGTTCAAGAGCTACCGCGGCATGGGCTCGCTCGAAGCAATGGAGTGCGGCTCGAAGGACCGTTACTTCCAAGGAAACGTCAAGGACACCAAGAAACTTGTGCCTGAAGGAATCGCAGGTCGCGTGCCTTACAAGGGCTCCGTACAGGAGGTCATCTACCAGCTCATAGGCGGTCTGCGCAGCGGCATGGGCTATTGCGGCGCTGCAACCATACAGGACCTTCACAATGCCAAGTTCGTCCGAATCACCAATGCAGGCGTGCAGGAGAGCCATCCCCACGATGTGACCATCACCAGCGAGGCTCCCAACTACAGCCGCCCACAGTAATAATCAAATAGGAATAACAGAAACAGTCAGATTATTCAGCATACCCAGAAACAAGCCCAATAACAGATGAAAAAGACAGTCTTTAGCTTCGTCCTGGCAGCCCTCGCCGTGACGGCAACCGCTCAGGATGACCCCGTCGTGATGCGCATCAATGGAAACCCCATCACCCGCAGTGAGTTTGAATACAACTATAACAAGAACAACTCGGAAGGTGTCATAGACAAGAAGGACGTCGACGAGTATGTAGACCTCTTCGTGAACTATAAACTCAAGGTGCAAGCAGCCCTCGACGACCACCTCGATACGCTCTCCAGCTATCAGCAGGAGTTCCGCCAGTATCGCGACCAGCAGATACGTCCGCTGCTCGTGCCCGAAGGAGCCAAGGAGACAGAGGTGCGCAAGTACTACGACGGGCTGCTCGCTCGCCTCGAAGGCAAGCAGCTCCTGCAGCCTGCACACATCCTCATCCGCCTGGCACAAGATGCGACAGACGAGCAAAAGGCTGCTGCAAAGGAAAGGATAGACTCAGTCTATCAGGCACTGAAGGAGGGAGCCGACTTCGCCGAACTGGCTAAGAAGGTGTCGCAAGACCCAGGCTCCGCTTCGCGTGGCGGCATGCTGCCATGGATTGGCCCCAATCAAGTCGTGAAGGAATTCGAAGACGTGGCATACTCCCTTAACGAGGGCGAGTTGAGCGAACCCTTTCTGATGCCCTACGGATACGATATCATCAAGCTTGCCGGCAAGAAAGACCTCGAAACCTATGAGGAGCTGCACGACAGGATAATGCAGTACCTCGAAGGACAAGGCGTAGAGAACCACCTGGCACAGCAAGCCCTGGACTCCATCGCAGGACAGGAACAGAAGACAATCGAGCAGATACTCGACGAGAAGACCGAGGAGTTCTGTGCCAAGGACAACGAGTTGAAGTATCTCGTCCAGGAGTATCACGACGGCCTGCTCCTCTTCGAGGAGTGCAACCGCAAGGTGTGGGAACCTGCAGCCAAGGATACTCTCGCTCTGCAGAACTACTTCAAGAAGAACAAGAAACAATATGCATGGGACGTGCCGCACTACAGTGGCATGGTTTATTACTGCAAGAACGCTGCCGATGTCAAGGCTGTGCAGAAGGTAGTCAAGAAGCTTCCGCAGGATAAATGGATGGGCGCCATTCGCGAAACCTTCAATAAGGACAGCGTCATGGTCCGTGTGGAAAGGCGCGTCTTCAAGAAAGGCGACAACGCAAATATCGACAAGCTTGCCTTCAAGGACAAGAGCGCAGAACTCAAGCCAGTCAAGGGCTTCCCCAATGTCGGCATCATGGGCAAGGTGCTCAAGAAAGGTCCGGCAGAATGGACAGACGTCGGCAATCAGGTAGTCAATGACTATCAACGCCTCAAGGAAGATGAGTTCGTGGCCGAACTCCGCAAGCGTTATACCGTTGACATCGACAAGGAAGCAATCAAGACAGTAAACAATCATTAAACGCATGAACGCAAGGAAACGATATACACTCTGTCTCTTTGCAGTACTCTCCTGCATCCTCACTATGGCACAGAAGAATGTCATAGACGAAGTGGTGTGGGTCGTAGGCGATGAGGCCATCCTTCGCTCCGACATAGAGAAGCAACGACTGGAATACGGTTCGCAGTTAAAGGGCAATCCCTATTGCGTCCTTCCCGAACAGCTTGCTGTTCAGAAGCTGTTCCTTCATCAGGCAATCATCGACAGCGTTGAGGTTACAGATGCAGAAGTCAACCAATATGTTGAGCAAGACCTCAATGAGAAGGTCATGATGGCTGGCTCAAAGGAGAAGCTCGAGGAGTATATGAGGATGTCCACATTAGAGATGCGCGAGGAACTCTTCGATATGTGGAAGAACAGACTGACAGCCGTCCGTATGCGTGAACAGCTGACTGCGGATATCAAGGTAACCCCAGCCGAAGTGCGTCGCTACTTTAAGGACCTGCCAGAGGATAGTCTGCCACTCATCCCCACTCAGGTCGAGGTGCAGATAATTGTACTGCAGCCACGCATCCCGCAAACAGAAATAGACCGCGTAAAAGGCTTGCTCCGTGATTATTCCGAGCGTGTCAATAATGGCTCGACATCTTTCTCCACACTTGCTCGCCTCTACAGCGAAGACCCTGGCTCAGCCCGTCAAGGCGGCGAGATGCCCTATATGGGCAAGACCGAACTCGACCCTGGTTTCGCCAACGTGGCGTTCAGCCTGACCGATGTCAATAAGGTGAGCAAGATAGCACAAAGCGAATTCGGCTATCACATCATCCAACTCATCGACAAGCGCGGCGATAAGGTGAAGTGCCGACACATCTTGAAGCGTCCCGAAGTGGCGCAGGCAGACATCGACAGTGCCCTCATTGTGCTCGACTCCATAAAGGCGGATATACTCGCAGAAAAGATATCCTTCGAGGATGCAGCCCGCTATGCGTCCGACGACAAGGACTCGCGCAACAATCACGGCATAGTTTCCAATATTAATATGGAAACGCGCGAAACCTCCACACGCTTCGAGATGAGCGAACTCTCAGCATTTTCCTCAGAACTTGCCCGCACAGTAGAGGGCCTTCAAGTGGGCGAGATATCAAAACCCTTTACGATGATTAACACGAAGGGCATGACAGTCTGTGCCATTGCCCGGCTTAAGAACCGTACCCCGACACATCGTGCCAGCATTACCGAGGACTTCCAAGTGATGCAGGACATTGTCAGGAACAACAAGGGAGAGGAAGCAATCCTCAACTGGATTAAAGAGAAGCAAAAGAGTACTTATATCCGCATCAATCCGGACTGGAGAGACTGCGACTTCCAATACGATGGCTGGATAAAGTGAAGAGACGGCGACTATATATCCTATGCGCGTCCCTGTTCTTCTGCCTTTGTGTCATGATGGCTGTAACACCGGACCCTAAGCCTGCTGGAAAGCGAACAACTTCCGACAGCAAGGTGCATCTGTTGCATGCCGACCGCCTTTACTTCGACGATCGCTTGCATCGCACGGCACAAATCCTTGTGGGCGATGTGCAGTTCAGTCACGAGGGCGTGCTGATGTATTGTGATAGCGCCCTGTATTACGAAACCACCAACTCCTTTGATGCTTTCGGAAATGTTCGCATGAATCAGGGTGATACAATTAAGCTGAATAGCGAGGTGCTCTATTACAATGGCCTTGACCGATTGGCAAGGGCACGTTATGATGTCATCTTCAAACATGGCACGATGACCATTTATACGGATAGTCTTGATTACGACCGCTTGTATGATTTAGGCTATTTCTTCGAAGGCGGAAAGGTCCTCGACCATGATAATCAGCTGACGAGTGATTGGGGAGAATACAGTCCTGCCACTCACAAGGCAGTATTCAACTATAATGTCCGTCTTGTCAATCCTGCTCCTCCGCAGAAGGCTGAGACGGTGCTTATATCAGATACCCTCCATTATAATACCGAGACAGCCATTGCCCATATCGTAGGTCCGTCGAACATCGAGAACGGAGAGAACCATATCTATTCCGAGTCAGGTTATTATGACACGCAGACTAAGCACTCGCATCTGTTGGACCGAAGCATCCTTTCCAATAATGGCAAGCGTCTTGTGGGCGACAGTGTGGTATGGAACGATGATGTTTCCATAGCAGAGGCCTTTGGCAATGTTGTATATACGGATGCGGTCAACAAGAATATGTTCACAGGCGGCTATTGCTATTATGAAGACGATACGGGCTATATGATGGCAACGGACAGTGCTTTGGTCATAGACTACAGCCAGCAGGACACGATGTATGCTCATGCAGATACGATAAAGGTCTTTACATATAATATAGATACAGACTCTACCTATCGCATTGTGCATGCATATTACCATATGCGTGCCTTCCGCCGTGACATACAGGCTGTATGCGATTCGTTGGTCTATGATGCACGCGACAGTGTCCTGTTCATGTATCGTGACCCGATTATCTGGCAAGCAGGCCAGCAGCAACTGGGCGAGGAGATTCGCATCTTCTTCTGTGGTGAGAACATTGACAGCATACAGGTGTTGCGTCAAGCCCTTTCAGTGGAGAAGTTAGACAGCATCCATTACAACCAAGTGGCAGGTCATGAGATGCATTCCTACTTCAGGGAGGGCGAGTTGTATCTCTCTACTTCCGAAGGCAATGTCTTTGTCAATTACTATCCTTTCGATGAGGACAGTATAATGGTTGAGCTGAATTATACAGAGACCTCTTTGCTCAAGATGTATGTAAATGACAGAAGGGTAGACCATATATGGATGCCTGCGGCCACCGGTGTAATGTATCCCATCCCGCTCATTCCTGCGGATAAGTATTACTTGGAGAACTTTGCCTGGTTCGACTACATACGCCCCCGCGACAGGTTCGACCTCTTCGAGTGGCGTCCTAAGAAAGCGGGCACGGAGCTAAAGGAGAGCATACGTCATTCGGCTCCAAAGCAGAAGTTAAGTGACATAAAGAAGCAGAAAGGCATAGAGAAAGTAGAGGAAATTAAAGAAGAATAGATATGGGAATGTTCAAAACGAGGAAGCCTCGGGGCTATCGCAGGGTAAGCATCTACACAGATGAGTCGCGCGAGCGCCTTCAGAAGCTTGTTGATGAAGTAAAGCGCGAGCAAGGCGAAGTGCCTGCAGGCGAAGAGCGTTACGATACGGACAAGTTCCGTGGCACATTCATCAACTATACTCCTCGTGCCCAAAAGCATAGGGAGAGCGGCTCGAGGCTTGGCTGGCCCATCATTATCATCTTGATCTTCGGCTTATTGATTCTGTGGCGTTTCCTGCTTACGGGGATTAGGTAAGCCCTCCCTTCCGGCGATTCTGAATACTGTGAATGCTTTGACAGACATTACTACATGGACATCATACACCTTCTTCCCGATTCCGTTGCCAACCAGATAGCAGCTGGTGAAGTCGTGCAGCGTCCGGCATCCGTCATCAAGGAGTTGATGGAGAACGCCATCGATGCAGGTGCATCTACGATAGATGTGCTTGTGCAGGATGCAGGTCGTACGTCCATACAGGTGATAGATGATGGGAAAGGCATGACCGAGACGGATGCCCGAATGGCATTCGAGCGCCATGCGACCTCCAAGATAGCGAAGGCCGAGGACCTCTTTACGCTTCAGACGATGGGCTTCCGAGGCGAGGCATTGCCCTCCATTGCTGCCGTGGCGCAAGTCAAGCTAACGACCCGAACGGCAGAACAGGAGTTGGGCGTGCAGTTGTGTATCGAAGGTTCGCGAGTCGTATTGCAGGAGGTATGCTCATGTCCAGTTGGAGCCAACTTCGAGGTTAGCAATCTCTTCTTCAATGTGCCGGCACGAAGGAAGTTTCTCAAGTCGAACCAGACAGAGCTGAACAATATCATACAGGACTTCGAGCGTATTGCCTTGGTCAATCCTTCCGTGGCCTTCACCCTATCGAGCAACGGGAATCAGTTGATGCAGTTGCCTGCGGGCAGCAGCCTGCAGCGCATCGTCGGCATCTTTGGCAAGAAGCTTGGCGAACAGTTGCTGCCTGTTCAGGTAGAGACATCGCTGGTGAAGATAAGCGGCTTTGTGGGGAAGCCCGAGGCGGCGCGTAAGAAGAACTCCTCGCAATTCCTTTTCGTCAACGGGCGCTTCATGCGTCATCCCCGGTTCCATTATGCTGTGATGGAAGCCTTCAGCCATCTCGTTCCCGAAGGCGACCAGGTTCCTTACTTCATCTTCTTCAAGGTCGACCCTGCTAACATAGATGTCAACATCCATCCCACCAAGACGGAGATAAAGTTCGAGAGCGAGCAGGAGATATGGAGCATCATTGTGGCAGCCGTCAGAGATGCCTTGGGGAAGTTCAATGCCGTGCCGACCATCGACTTCGATGTGGAAGGCCGTCCCGACATTCCTGCTTATGATGCCAGGGGCTTGGGCGATGTCAAGGTGCCTCGGGTGCAAGTGAATCCCGGCTATAACCCCTTCAGCGGCCGCGGCGAAGGCCGAAAGTCTTCATCGAGACAGTGGGAGAAGATGTTCGAGGGAGCAAGGGGCAAGGAGCAAGGAGCAATAGAACACGGTGGGGAGCCGGACATCCCCGGCAATCCTCTTGCTTCTTGCCCCTTGCCCCCTGCTCCTAATGACGCCCTTTTTCCCGAAGCGGACCGCAGCACGCAGCACTTCCAGTACAAAGGCCAGTATATCCTGACTGCCGTACAGTCGGGCTTGATGATGGTCGACCAGCGCCGTGCCCACATCCGCATCCTATATGAGCGCTACATGCATCAGATGCAGGAGCACACTGCTCCTACCCAAGGCCTCCTCTTCCCCGAGTTGCTCGAGCTTTCGCCGTCTGATGCGGCACTGCTCACAGGCATCCTCGACGACATCCGCTCGCTTGGTTTCGACATCACTCCCCTCGGCGGCAGCAGCTTCTCCATCGTGGGGACGCCGTCCGGACAGAGTAATCCTGTGGCAGTCGTACAGCAGATGGTGGAGTCCGTCAAGCAGCAAGACGGCGGTCATGCCGATGCCTTGCACCACCGGCTCGCGCTTGTCTTGGCCCGCAGCAATGCCATTGAGGTGGGCGAGGTGCTCAGCCCCGTGCAGATGGAGACCCTCATCGGCGACCTCTTCCAGTGTGAGATACAGAACCTCTCGCCCAGCGGCAAGACGATACTCACCATCCTTCAGCAGGAACAGATAGACAAGATGTTCGGGACTCCATGACCCTTTCCGTGGAGACCCATTAACCCTATAAACCCTATTCCAATGAGTAAAAAGATTATCCTTACAGGCGACCGTCCGACGGGCAAGCTCCATATCGGTCACTACGTCGGCTCTCTCCGACGTCGCGTGGAACTGCAGAACTCCGGCCTTTACGACAAGATCTTTGTCTTCGAGGCAGATGCCCAGGCACTCACAGACAATATCGACAACCCCGAGAAGGTGCGTCAGAACGTCATCGAGGTCGCTCTCGACTACCTTGCCGCAGGCCTCGATCCGTCGAAGACTACGCTGTTCATCCAGAGCCAGATACCAGAGCTTTGCGAACTTTCGTTCTACTTCATGGACATGGTCAGTGTTTCCCGCCTGCAGCGAAACCCTACCGTCAAGACCGAGATACAGATGCGTGGCTTCAGCGGCGAGAGTATCCCCGTCGGCTTCTTCACCTATCCCATCAGCCAAGCTGCCGATATCACCATGTTCAAGGCAACCACGGTGCCCGTCGGAGAGGACCAGGAGCCCATGCTCGAGCAGTGTCGCGAGATTGTGCGGCGCTTTAATAATATCTACGGAGAGACCCTCGTGGAGCCCAACATCCTGCTGCCCGACAATGCCGCCTGCCTTCGCCTGCCCGGCACAGACGGCAAGGCCAAGATGAGCAAGAGCCTGGGCAACTGCATCTATCTCAGTGATCCTGCCGACGAGGTCAATAAGAAGGTCAAGACCATGTACACCGACCCGCTCCACTTGCAGGTCAATGACCCCGGACATCTGGAGGGCAACACCGTCTTCACCTACCTCGACGCCTTCGCCAACGACGAGCAAGTGGCGCGCATCACGGGCGACTATGCCACGCTTCAGGAGATGAAGGACCACTACACCCGTGGCGGCCTGGGCGACGTGAAGTGCAAGAAGCTCCTCATGGAAGTGTTGCAGGAGACGCTCGAGCCTATTCGTCAGCGTCGCGCCGAGTATGAGAAGGACATCCCCGCCGTGTACGAGATACTCCGCAAGGGCTGTGAGGTGGCACGCGAAACGGCCTGCCAGACCATGGACGAAGTGCGACGTGCCATGAAGATCAACTATTTCGACGACCGTGCTCTCATCGAAGAGCAGGCACGCCGCTTCCAGAAATAACCCCCGAATCGGGCTGCATCCATAGCCGCAGGCAGGAGGGACGACAAGCCCTCCTGCCTGTGTCTTATGCGCACATGTGCGTACATTTATATATATATAACCATTGCAGTCCGTTCGGACGCCAATAATAATGTAAGCGAAATGCGCCGAAAGCTGTCAAAGTGTCAGAAATTGCACACATCGAAAAGTGCCGAAAAAGAGCGCTCATTACGTTGATTTTGTCGACGCAGTATAGTGCGTTGACCGATGCAATATAATGCATGGGCTAACGCATTATATTGCATCGTAAATTCCCCCGTGATGAATGAGTGGAAACTTTACGTCGAAAAGTGTGCAATATTAGGCCGAAACGGCCGTTTTTGCCATGTGCAGTTGTCAAAATGACAAGTTGCGATAAAAAGTCCGACGCCCTGAGATGTTTTCAACAGCCTGTGGCAGAGGTCGTTGCAAAATTAGCCTCGATTTAAGGCATTATTTTTGCTCGGGGGTCAAAAAGTAGGGTAGGAGGCAAGAAAAGCGATTCTGACGCGTCTCGGAAAAAGTCGCGTGTAAGCAAAAAGGCTGAAAAGCTTACATTTTGATAAAGCGGCAGAGGGTAAGGAACAAGAGAAAAGTCGCGGGTTCTGTTTATTAAAGCAAGTCTGGCGAAATAGGCATCAGACGATTCATTTCGTCGAACTCATGTCAATAATTAAAGGGCTTTAATGAAGAAAATGCACCGACTTGCATATCTTTTAACAGAGAATCGTTTGTTTGTGTGATTATTTTTGCTATATTTGTGCGCAGAAACTATTTAATTCACAACAAAGAAACGAATCCTATGTCAACAAGAAGAGATTTCCTAAAAGGAATGGGAATGGCAACGGCCGGCTTGGCTGTGGCTCCCGGGTCGATGTTGGCTGCCAAGAAGAAAACTGTGCAGCCCGCTTCGAACCCTAAGAATGAGAAGGTCAGGATTGCCTACATCGGCATTGGCAATCGCGGTCAGCAGAACATCGACGAGTTTGCCAAGACAAACATGGTGGACGTCGTGGCTCTTTGCGACGTAGACCTCAAGGGCAAGCAGTGCGAAAGAGCACTGCAGATGTACCCCGACGCCAAGCGATACACCGACTTCCGCAAGCTCTTCGACGAGTATAGCGACCACTTCGACGCCGTAGCCGTCAGCGTGCCCGACCATACGCACTTCTTCGTCTGCATGGCTGCCATGAAGCACGGAAAGCACGTCTATTGCGAAAAGCCCCTCATCCGTACCTTCCAGGAGGGTGAAATCCTCATCGAGATGGCCAACCGCCATCCCGAACTCGCCACACAGGTGGGCAACCAGGGGCACTCAGAGGCCAACTACTTTCAGTTCAAGGCTTGGCAAGATGCCGGCATCATCAAGGACGTAACGAAGGTTGTGGCGCACATGAACAACGACCGGCGTTGGCACAAGTACGACTGGAATATGACCAAGATGCCCGAGGGCGATCCCATCCCCGAAGGCATGGACTACGACACGTGGCACGGTGGTGTGCGCTACCATAACTACAGCAAGCTCTTTCATCAGGGTGACTGGCGCAGCTGGTACGACTTTGGCATGGGAGCCCTTGGCGACTGGGGAGCCCACCTCCTCGATACGGTTCACGAGTTCCTCAACCTCGGCTTGCCTTACGAAATCAACATGAAGTACGCGAAGAACCATAACGAGTTCTTCTATCCCTTCAGTAGCACCATCGAGTTCCGCTTCGGCGCGCGTGGAAACATGCCTCCTTGCGACGTCATCTGGTACGATGGCGTCGACAACCAGCCGCCATTGCCCGAGGGATACGGCGAGAGCAAGCTGGCCGACGGCATCCCTGCAAGCGGCCAGGGAGAGTACACCAAGCTGAATCTCAACCCAGGTAAGATTATCTACGGACGCGACCTCACCTTCAAAGGCGCCAGCCATGGCAGTACGCTCGAGATCATTCCAGCCGAGAAGGCAAAGGAGATGGAAGGCAAACTGCCCGAAGTGCCCAAGAGCCCGAGCAACCATTATGTCAACTTCCTGCGTGCCTGCAAGGGTGAAGAGAAGACGCGCTCTCCGTTCCAGATTGCCGGTGTGCTGTGCCAGGTATTCTGCCTCGGCGTCATTGCCCAGCGCCTGAACACCCAGCTCTTCTTCGATCCGCGCACCAAGAAGTTCACCAACAACGAGTTCGCCAACGCCATGCTCAGCGGCATGCCTCCTCGCAAAGGATGGGAAGAGTTCTATAAGATTGACTGAACAGAAGTGGTGAGTGGTGAGAGGTGAGTGGTTAGAGAATACCTTGGGCTCCCAAACTCCTCTAACCCCTAACCCCTAACCTCTAACCACAAATTAAACAAAACGCAATGAAAAAGATAGTATTAGCTATGATGATGCTGGCTGTTCTGCCTGCATCTGCAAAAGTGAAGAAAGTAGTTGAACAGCCTGCTCCCGTCCCAACGACAGATAATGTTCTCACGGAACAGGAGCAGCGCGAAGGTTGGAAACTCCTTTGGGACGGCAAGACAACAAATGGATGGCGCGGCGCAAAGCTGCAGACCTTCCCGACGAAGGGCTGGCGCATCGAAGACGGCATTCTCAAGGTAGAGAAAGCCAATGGTGCCGAGAGCGGCAACGGTGGCGACATCGTCACGGAGAAGAACTATCACAACTTCATCCTCAAGGTGGATTTCAAGATAACCGAAGGTGCCAATAGCGGCATAAAGTACTTCGTCGACCCCGACATGAATCAGGGTGAAGGCAGTGCCATAGGCTGCGAGTTCCAGATACTCGACGACCTTCGTCACCCCGACGCAAAGCTCGGCGTCAAAGGCAACCGCAAGCTCGGCTCTCTCTACGACCTCATTCCGGCTCCCGAACAGAAGCCTTTCGACATCACGACGTGGAACACTGCCATGGTCATCGTCAAGGGAAACCATGTGGAGCACTGGCTCAACGGCGTGAAGTTGCTGGAGTATGAGCGCGGCACGCAGCAGTGGAACGCCCTCGTCGCCTATAGTAAGTACAAGAACTGGCCTGACTTCGGCAACCGCGACGGACGCATCCTCCTTCAGGACCACGGCGATGAAGTGTGGTTCAAGAATGTAAAAATTAAGGAACTGTAAAGGATTTATTTAGCGGTAAGAGGGGTAGAGGTTAGAGAATACCTTGGCTCCTTATGGGCTGCTCGAACATTCCTCTAACCTCTAACCCCTAACCTCTAACCACAAACTAATAGTTAACAACCAAATGAAGAAAATCTTTCTGGCAGCCATTGCCTCTTTCCTTTGCGTAAGCACTTACGCCATAGACGACCCCGTACAGTATGTCAATCCTCTCGTCGGCTCGCACTCCACGGGAGGCCTCTCCACAGGTAACACCTATCCGGCCATCGCTCTTCCCTGGGGCATGAACTTCTGGACACCACAGACAGGCAAGATGGGCGACGGCTGGTGCTACACATACGATGCTGAGAAGATACGCGGCTTCAAGCAGACACACCAACCCAGCCCCTGGATGAACGACTATGCCATGTTCAACATCATGCCTGAATGTGGCGACGCTCCCATATACAATGAAGACCAACGCGCCAGCTGGTTCAGCCACAAGGCAGAGGTGAGCAAGCCTCACTACTACAAGGTCTATCTCGCAGACTACGACATCACCACCGAGATTGCACCTACGAGCCGAGCCGCCATCTTCCGCTTCACCATGCCGCAAGGCAAGAGCTTCGTCGTCGTCGATGCCTTCGACCGCGGCTCCTACGTCAAGGTCATCCCCTCGGAAAACAAGATTGTAGGCTACACCACACGCAACAGCGGCGGCGTTCCCGAAGGCTTCAAGAACTACTTCGTCCTGCAGTTCGACCGCCCCTTCGCCTATTCCTCCACTGCCGACGAAGGCAAGGAGACCAAGAACCTCGAGACGAAAGGCCGTCATGCAGCAGCAGCAGTAGGCTTCCTCACCAAGCGCGGCGAGCAAGTCAACGTGCGTGTCGCCAGCTCGTTTATCAGCATAGAGCAAGCCGAGCAGAACCTCAAGGAGCTTGGAAACAAGAGTCTTGAAGAGGTGAGCGAGGCAGGCCGACAGGAATGGAACAAGGTCTTGGGCGTCATCGACGTGGATGATAACTCCGATGTTGACCGCTTGCGCACCTTCTACAGTTGCCTCTACCGCAGCACCCTCTTCCCTCGCAGCTTCTATGAAATCAATGCCAAGGGCGAGGTCGTACACTACAGCCCCTACAACGGACAGGTACTGCCCGGCTATCTCTTTGCCGATACAGGCTTCTGGGACACCTTCCGAGCCCTCTTCCCACTGGTCAATCTCATGTATCCCAGTATGAGTCAGAAGATGCAGGAAGGCTGGGCGAACGCTTATAAAGAGAGCGGCTTCCTGCCGGAATGGAGTGCACCAGGGCATCGTGCCTGCATGGTGGGCAACAACTCCGCAAGTGTCGTGGCCGATGCCTACCTCAAAGGCATCCGCGGCTATGACATCGATGCCCTTTGGGAAGCAGTCAAGCATGGTGCAAATGCCGACCTCCCCCGCACGACCAGCGGCAGGGCAAAGTGGCAGCTCTATAATAAGCTGGGCTATGTTCCCTACGACAGCATCAACGAAAGTGCAGCCCGTACCCTCGAGTATGCCTTCGACGACTGGAGCATCTACAAGCTCGGCAAGGCTCTCGGCAAGCCCGAGAAGGAGATTAAGGTGTATGCCGAGCATGCCTTCAACTACAAGAATCTCTTCGACAAGCAGCATAACCTGATGCGTGGCAAGCTTGCCAATGGCGAATGGGCACCCAACTTCAACCCCTTCAAGTGGGGCGATGCCTTTACCGAAGGCAACAGCTGGCACTACTCATGGAGCGTCTTCCACGACCCGCAGGGCTTGATTGACCTCATGGGAGGCAAGGATGTCTTCAACCAGATGCTTGACAGCGTGTTCATCCTGCCTCCTATCTTCGACGATAGCTACTACGGCGGCGTCATCCACGAGATACGCGAGATGCAGATCATGAACATGGGCAACTACGCTCACGGCAATCAGCCCATCCAGCACATGATATATATGTATGCCTACAGCGGACAGCCTTGGAAGTCGCAGTACTGGCTTCGCGAGACGATGAACCGTATGTACAACGCTCACGCCGACGGCTATTGCGGCGACGAGGACAACGGCCAGACCTCCGCATGGTACATCTTTACGGCGATGGGCTTCTATCCCGTCTGCCCGGGCAGCGGCGAGTATGTGCTCGGAGCGCCTTACTTCAAGAAGATGACCCTGCACCTCGAGAATGGCAAGGACATCGTCATCACTGCTCCGCAGCAGAGCGATGCCAACCGATATGTAGGCTCCCTCAAGGTGAACGGCACCGACTACGATAAGAACTTCATCAACCATACAGACCTCATCCAGGGCATGAAGATGGATTACGCCATGCAGTTGCAGCCCAACAAGCAGCGTGGCATCTCCGACGAGGCAGCCCCCTATTCCTTCAGCAAAGAGTATCAGCCTGCCAAGAAATCAAACAAAAGACGCTAAACAACAGAAGGCTCTCCGGACTGAAGCACAGTCGGAGGGCTTTCCCTAAACAAGATAATAGAAGATGAAAAGATTGTATTCCCTGACATTATGTGTATTGTGCTGCATCGGCAGTGCCACTGCGCAGGTGTCCATCACCTACGACAATGAGGCGCAATGGAAAGCCTACGACGACTTTAATACTGTATTCCTTGACAAGACGCAGTCGCGCTATATCTACATGGCCGACACCGAGCAGCCCAATGCCGACCACCGCGGCAATGGCTATCGCGATAGCGATGTCTCGGGCTGCGCCGCCGCCATTTGGTGCCAAGCCATCATGTACGACATGGTCATCAACGCCTACAACCGTGCCGTGGAATTCAACGATTCGGAACGCGCAAGGACGTACAAGAATCTGCACAGCCGCATATACAATGGCGAGAAGTCGCACTATGTCAACTTCGATTTCCACAATCCCAACACGAACAACGGCTGGTTTGTCTATGACGACATCATGTGGTGGACCTGTGCCTTGGCACGTGCCTACAAGACCTTCGGCACGTCGACCTACCTCTCCTACTCCGAGAAGAGCTTCTGCCGCGTGTGGTATGGCTCGGACAAGGTGGGTGATGACGGCTCGTATGCCGACCCTGCCCGCTTCTCGGAACCGTATTGTGGCGGCATGTTCTGGGAGTGGCAGCCCATCGACGATCCTAATCCCCATCGGCCCGGCGACTTCCGCTCGGCCTGCATCAACTTCCCGACGGTCATCGCAGCATGCTTGCTCCATCAGCTTGTGCCTGAGGGCAGGAAGGCTCCGACTGCTCCGCGTCCCACTCAGCAGACAAAGGAGTGGTACCTGGAGAAGGCTAAAGAAGTCTATGCCTGGGCGGACGCAACGCTCGTCAACAGTAACGGCCGCGTGGCAGACGGCATTCACGGAGGCGGCCCGGAGTACAGCGACCACCTCTACAACCAGGCAACTTACATCGGTGCCAGCTGCCTGCTCTACCTGATTACTGGTGAAGTCTCCTACCTGTCAAAGGCATGCAAGGGAGCAGACTATGTGATAAATAATATGTGCTCCAATAATATCCTGAAGTACGAGAGCGGCTATGAGCAGGGCATCTATGCAGCTATCTACGCCCAGTACATGAAGATTCTCGTCTATGATTGCGGGCTGAGCGAGACGCTGATGAACAAGTACCTGAACCACATCAAGCGTAATATCCAGCGTGCCTACGTTAACCGTGACCAGACAAGGGGCATTCAGATTGGCGACTTCGCCAAGAAGACGTCCGGAACCGTCGTGGTGGAGAGCTACGGAGCCAGCGGTATGCCGGCACTCATGCTGATGTTCCCCGCCGAAGACCCCACGCCGGTGAAGTCCGTGAAGGCTGCCGAGGGGAGCGACGAGGCACTGTCCGACGTCTATACCATCGATGGGGCACTCGTCATGAAGAACGCCACGCCGCAGCAGGTTCATGAGCTCGACAGCGGCCTCTACATATTCCAGCGCAAGAAGATTCTGGTTAAATAAACAAGTCTCTTAGGGAAGAGTGCGAAACGCCCTATAGGGGAGTGAGCATTCCCCTATAGGACGTTAACTCTTCCCCTACAGGGGGATGAAAGACACTCTATACTATGAAGAAAAGCTATTTGTATTTGCTGGCAACAATTGCCATAATTGTCGGACTCACCTACGCCGGAGTCCGTGGGATGGACTGCCTGAAGAACCGTCCGGCCAGTCCAGAGGAAGACTCCAGCCAGTTCGTCGAGCTCACCGATGTCGTACCCGACGCCATCCTGGAAATCAGGTATTTCAGCACCTACAACTTCGTCGGAACACGCATCGACGGCTACCTCGAGCCCACGGCCTTGCTGACTCGCGTGGCTGCGGACAGTCTCAAGGCTGCCAGCGACGACGCAAAAGCCTTGGGCTATCGCCTGAAGATTTATGACGCTTACCGTCCTCAGCGGGCCGTCGACCACTTCTGGCGCTGGGCAGAAAACGTTCCTGACACCCTGATGCGGCAGTATTTCTATCCCGACCTGGACAAGAGCGTCCTCTTTGAGAGGGAGTATATCTGTGCCAAGAGCGGGCATACGAGAGGTTCTACGGTAGACCTCACGCTCTTCGACATGCAGACGGAAAAGGAACTGGATATGGGCGGAACGTTCGATTGGTTCGGTCCCGAGAGCCATCCCGACTTCTGTGGCAACCCCGAGACGCAGGAGTTCACGGGCGACGGAAGCAAAAGCCCCGCCGGTCGCAGCATTACGAACGAGCAGTTCTGCAACCGTATGCTTCTCCGCGAAGTGATGATGCGTCACGGTTTCAAGCCGTTCCCGACGGAATGGTGGCACTTCACCCTTGCCGACGAACCCTTCCCCGACACTTACTTCAACTTCCCGGTCCGCCAATTGTAAAGTTGAAGGAGAGAAAAATAGAAAAGGTGAAAAACTGAATCAACAGTTTTTCACCTTTTCACCTTTACGCCTGTGTACCTTTTCATAAGCAGCCCTCCGACGGCACCGATGCAGACACCGATGGCGTCGGCGGCGAAGTCAAGCCATTCGCCACTGCGGCAAGTGGTCAGATACATCTGTGCCAGTTCCATCAGCCCGCCAAATGCGATGGGCGCCAGAAAGGCAAAAAACGTCAGTTTCAGCATGTTCCGTCTGCCGTGCGAGCGTTGGTACTCGACCCATATAATGAACGTCAGCACGCCGTACATCACCATGTGCGTCCATTTGTCGGCCAGTGGAACATGCACATTAACCTTCATATCAGGTATGGGCAACAGCGAGAGCAGGACGATGCAGGCTGCCACGAAAAGTGCGACAGGGTAGCGGCAAAGATATTTGTGTAGCATATAACGACTCTTTTTCAGTAATTTGTTGCAAAGGTACGGCTTTTTTATGTATATTTGCAACGATTTGTATGAAAAACTGTACCACATGAAATCGGGAAACGCAACACGAGGCAGTTTCGGGAGCCAGCTGGGAGTCGTATTGGCATCCGCAGGTTCGGCAGTCGGCTTAGGCAACATCTGGCGCTTCCCCACCGAGGTGGGAAAGGGCGGAGGGGCAGCCTTCATCCTCATTTATCTTGCCTTCATCTTCCTGATAGCTATGCCGGTCATGATAAGCGAGTTCATTGTAGGACGCTCTGCACGCAGCAATGCCATCGGATCCTTCCTGAAGCTTGCCCCCGGGAAGCCTTGGGTGGTAGCCGGCATAATGGGCGTGCTGGGCGGATTCCTTGTGCTTTCGTTCTATTCCGTAGTAGCAGGCTGGACGCTCCACTACACTGTGCAATCGGCCTTGGGGGAGCTTAGGGGCA
>CAJOLC010000028.1 GCA_905235305.1 uncultured Bacteroidaceae bacterium
ACTGACAAATATGTAACAGTCAACGGACATCGCATCTTCTTTAAAGGAACGGATATCCACGACGCTCATCCGCTATACGGGCGTTATGTCGATGTACAAACCATGCTTCGCGACATCACGCTGATGAAGCAGGCCAACATCAACACCGTGCGCACCAGCCATTATCCCCGCCAACCAAAGATGTATGACATGTTCGATGCCTATGGACTTTATGTCATGGACGAGGCAGACCTGGAGTGCCACGGTAACAACAGCTTAACACGCGACACGTCATGGACCGCCGCATTCGTGGACAGAGATGTGCGCATGGTACTTCGAGACCGCAACCACCCGAGCGTTATATTCTGGAGTCTCGGCAACGAAAACGGTGAAGGAAGAAACATGGACGCAGGCTATGCTGCCATACGCAAACTCGATGCACGCCCCATCCATTGCCACGGCAATGAGAGCAGTTCGGACATGCACTCTGAAATGTATACCAGCGTCAACGGCGCACACAACAACCGTAATGGTTGGCATGGAAAGCCTTTCTTCATTTGCGAATACGCCCACGCCATGGGTCAGGCCGTCGGAAATCTTGTTGACTATTGGAGAGAGATTGAAAGCGGTAAAGGTATCATAGGCGCTTGTGTTTGGGATTGGGTAGACCAATCTATCTATGACCCAGTGAAGATAATGACCGGTGATACCATTGACGCCCACGGCTTTCACGCCTGGACAGGTGGTTACGATTATGACTCTTATGTAGATGATAATCCAGGCCGCTATAATGACAAGTCCTTCCAAGGCAATTACCTCAACAACGGCATCATTACGCCAGACCGTGCCTGGACATCAAAGCTTACGGAAATAAAGAAAGTATATCAGTATGTAGAGTTCAACGACCTCACAGATCTCAACTTTCAACTCAAGAACAAGTATCCCACCATTAATCTCGGCGACCACTTTTACATCAGCGGAATGCTCGCCCGCGAGGGGCATCCTATCCAAGAACTTCGTATTGACGACTTCAATGTTCCTGCTGGCGAGTCGAGGACAATTGCCCTGCCAAAGTTATCTCTACAAGAGGACGGAGCGGAGTACACTCTAATTCTCTCTCTCTGTCTCCGCGAGGCTCAGCCGTGGGCACCGGCAGGCTATGCACTGGCCGACGAACAGTTCGTCCTACGAAAACGGTCTCAGAAGTTGTCGCCTGTAATCGATTCAGGCACACTGACTGTTGAAGGTCGAAAGGTTGAAGGCAAGGACTTCTGCATAGAATTCGACGAGAACGGTCGTCTCTGCAGCTATATCTACGGAGGACACCAGCTCATCGCTGCCGCTCCTGAATACAATGATTTCCGTCGCATCGACAACGATGCCGAAGGTAAGCAGTACGAAAAGAACACCGACGATGGCGGCGACCACCGTTACAACTATTCAGCCACTGGGATTGAAAGCCATACTGTCACCTCTCCTTTGGCACTGTCAGACGGACACGCCTCCCTATCCATGAAAGCAACTGGCTGGAAGACGAACTACAACATTCTCTACACAATCTATCCCAATGGTGTTTTGGACATGAAGGTTACCTTTGACCCCATGCGTCGTGGACTTCGCCGGCTTGGCATGGGAATACAGTTCCAGGCTGGTTTCGACCAAGTGGAATACTATGCCCGAGGTCCATGGTCAAATTACAGGGACCGTCAGACAGGCAGCTACATCGGTCGCTACCAAACGTATATTGATGACATGGTGGAGGAATACATCCACCCACAGACATACGGCGATCACCAAGACCTGCGCGAACTCATTCTGTCGGGAACATCACCTGTCAACCTACGCATACAGACAGAAGGCACCGTGGCCTTCTCTTTGAGTCATTTCAATGAACTGGAATGGGACAACCGCCTCCATTACGAACGTCTGCACTGGGCTGACCTCGCACACTATCCGCAGACATTTGCACACTTTGACCTCTGGCAGCGCGGCATAGGTAACAACAGTTGTTTCTCCGACTCTTGCCTGCCTAAGTACGAAGTTCCATATCCAGGCAACAATCAGGGAAGCAACCTCACTTACACTCTGCGTTTCATCCCACAAATCAAATAAGAAACACAACAAATACAGATTCACTGATTTCAAACACGCTGTTATGTCGAAATATATTAACATAAGCGCCATCGAAAAGAAAACATCCAACGCCATTGAAACCTTACTCATTTCAATGTTACTGGTTATTACCTGCCAACTATCGGCACAAAACAGTATTAATATAGACACAAAAACGAGTCTTGGCAAGACATCACCATACATATTCGGACAGTTCATAGAGTATATGGGGCGCGACATCGAAGGAGGCATATACGACCCTAAATCAGCGCTCTCCAATGCAGACGGCATCCGCCTCGATGTACTCGAGAAAGCAAAGGAACTTGCTCCCACGATGATTCGATTCCCTGGTGGCACATTTGTCAAGACATTTCATTGGATGGATGGCGTGGGGGCACGCGACCAGCGTCGTCCAAGCAAAAACCTCATCTGGGGCGGCATCAACACATTCCAGTTCGGCACATGCGAGTTCATAGAGTACTGCCGAGCCATAGGCTGCGAACCAGTACTTGTGGTGAACATCGCCACAGGGACACCAGACGAGGCTGCCAACTGGGTGGAATACTGTAACGGAACGGAGGACACCTACTTTGCCAACCTACGCCGTTCGCATGGCTATCCCGAACCATTCAACGTGAAGTACTGGGCATTGGGTAACGAGGAGGCTGCAGAACCTGATGCCGGTCGGCACCAAGACCCACAAAAATATGTTACAGATATGTGGCACTTCATTAAGCTAATGAAGCTTACTGACCCATCTATTGAGTTAATTGCTGATGGAGAACGGGGATTGCCTGAGTGGAACAAAACAGTAATAAAAGGAATGGATGGAGCAATCAACTACATTTCTTTCCACGCCTATGTCGGTACTGACAGCGGACATCCATATTCCATCTTCCATAAGATTAATAATGTAGAAAAGGATCTGAACGAGTTTCACCAATTGATGAAAGCAAATAGTTCAGACGTCGTGACGAACTGGAAGAAATGGTATCGTTTTCCTGCTCGCACACAGCCACTCAAGATGGCCATCGACGAGTGGGGAATATGGGAATATCAAGACCCACCTTACGGCACGACGAACACCTACGAATGGCGTCATGCCCTGGCTACCGCTTATTTCCTGAATGCATTTCTACGTTGTGCAGACTTCGTTGGCATGGCAAACTGGGCACAGATGGTCAACATCCTGGCTCCAATCATGACAAATGAGCAAACATCCATTCGTCAAACTGTATTCTATCCGATCAAGGAATATCGTGCTCACGCTTTAGGTGAGGTTGTGAAAGCCGAAGCCACATCGCCAAGTATAGATGGCGACCTGCAAGCCCTCAACGTCGTGTGCTCCATCGACCGAACAAGCGGCAGGCTGTCTCTCTTTGTTGTTAATCTAAGCCCTAAAACGGTAAAAGCATCTTTCAACATTGATGGCAAGGAAAGTGCACTTGTGGAAGATGTTATCACACTTACTGGTGAGCGAATAGATGCCAAGAATGTATTATCAGTCCCCGACAAAGATGTAGTTAGCGTAAGGACAGAGAAACTAACGAAACGGCTTCGTGACTTTTCTTTCTCTGCAGAGTCTGTGCAGATTCTCAGCATAAGACTGTAAACCTCATATAATAATGTTTAAGAAAGAAAAGGTGTTGCATATCGGACTGCTGACTGTCCTGCTACTTTCTTTACAGGAAGGAATGGCAAAACCTACGCAGGGTACAAATGTCCGGCAGATTATTTCCTTGGTACCTCAGGAGCCCTCCACTGCACCCGACTACTACTGCACTTGGAACCTTCAGGGATATGTCTGCAGTTATGGTGCTGGTGCAGGCAGCAACGACCTTCGGATGGAAATAAACGAAGACAACCTATTTGGAGAGCAACTTGGCTACAAGGTTTGGGGATGCGAGCAATCCAAAAGCGTGTTTACCAGCGGTCAGCCAGCGCGTGAGGTCACTTGGACAGTACCAACCCGCTATCAAGGATGGCTCAGCCATTACCCTATGCTACATGCAGACCTCACATTTGTCATGGATGATTCATGGGACATTCCACGCGGCCCAGAACTGGATGGAGCAAGCAAACGGCCATACGGACGCAACTATGACAACCCGCATCTGGCTACAATGACTATCGCTCCCGACCGTTTCCCATCGTTTAAAGGAAAGAATCAAAAGAATCAGCAACGGATGAAGCGTCTCGCACAAGCCGTCAAGAAGCGAGGCTGGCGAGGTTTGGGAGGATGGGTCTGTGCACAAAATCCTATCGGTCTTACCTACGAATACACTGGCAAGGAGAACACCTACGAGAACTCTCTCTGCTGGACTCCCGAACAGGAAGAACACTACTGGAAGCAGCGTCTTAAAGAGAGCCAGCGTACCGGTTTCTACTACTGGAAGGTCGACTGGGGCAATAAGGACCGTGACGAACTGTTCCGCCGACGCTTAAGCCAATGGGGACGTGAGGTGGCACCTAATGTTGTTATCGAGCATGCCTCCTTTCAGGACGGCGGCACACATCACCCCGAATTCATCAGTTTCAGTGAAATCATCCGTTCTTACGATGTTAACAATCAGATCGCCCAAGCACAGACGCTGCAACGCCTTTACGACCTCAGCCAGCAACCCGATGCAGAACTACCAGGCTGGGGCATCATCAATTGCGAAGACGAAGCCTACATCGCCGCTGGTCTCGGATGCGCTATCGGCGTAATGCGCCACCCTTATGTCGGTGCACTTCCCAATGAACAGCCTGATACCTATTTTGCCGACTGCGGACCCGGTTCACGTCAATTAAAGAACAGACTTAACGAGATTGTACGTGCCGTGCGTTGGCATCGAATAGCAAAGCCATTCAGTCATGCTCACAACCAATGGAAAGCTGATAGTGAGATACTTGAAGAAAGCGGCAGCGGAAGAAAATGGAAGGCACCAGCCCGCATGAGCCGACGTCTGCCTCTACCAGAAATCACAGGGAAGGACGCGACTGCTTCCGACCGCCCTTATGTCCTCGCCTCCCTCTACGACAATGAATGCACATCTGTAGCCATCATCAATCGGAACATCAATGGCATTTATCAACAACAACGGGTTGACGTCACGGTTCAGCCATTACGATGGGACCGTAAAGTAGGAGTCTTCGGCTATTGCAGGACTATAACTTTGCGTTATCAAGGTGGGCTTCCTCCATGCACATTCACAGTCTATGCCCAGGACCTCGCTACCGACGAGGCTCCTACTGCAATTCCCTATACCCTCACATCAGATGGTCGCGGCATTATTCTTCAAGGTTCCGACTTAGAAGCTCTCTGCAAAGGGCACGACTATCCATACTCCGAAGTGAAGCACGAAACAAGCAAGGACTACACTGACTTAAGCGACCCTGCCGTAGTACTCCTAGTTGCCTGCAGCACTTCGATAAACTCTGACACAAGATGAATATCTGCCCAGACATCATAAATAAATAAATGATCTCAATTAAAGAACATAAATGCTGTGGATTATGCGAAGCAAAACAATTAAAACATTAGTAATGTCGATGGCAGTCATCATAGCCGCATTGACACCTGTAGAGGGAGCATTTTCCGCCAACCCCAAGCGGACAGTGACGCGTGTCACGGCATCAGTCACCATTCAGACCGATATCGATTATCACATCTCGAGCGACACACCTTTCTCTGATGCGGGCAGTATCAACATACTGAACACCGACCATGCCGTTCTCATCTTCGATGCCTTGCGCCCTTCACAGGCACTTTCATGGCTGAACCATGTCACCATAGACGGCACTGCGGCAGTCAACGACAACAACTGCCAGGTGCGTGTCTATGGCAAGGGTACCATCATCTATCCTTACGCACGAAACCTGCGACCGCTCACACTCTACGAAGAACCTGGGCTGGAAGGAACTTCGGCCAACACATTCAGCACAGGGAACAACAATGGTTTTATGAACAACCTTTCAAGTTCCCAGCTGAACAACCGCTTCAAGAGCTTCCGGCTGAAGCGTGGCTACATGGTCACGTTCGCCACAGGAAAAGGAGGTTACGGCTATAGCCGATGCTTCATTGCCGACGACGAGGACTTGGAAGTCACGTTGCCCACATGGTTGCAAGGCCGTTTCTCATCGTATCGCCTGTTCAAGTGGAACGATGTCTCGAAGTGTGGTTGGGGCGGTACACAAGTGGAGTGCATGTCAGCCCTCAATGCTACCTGGTGCTATGACTGGGGAGCTCCTGACCCACGAAACATAGATTGGGAGTGCGTGCCGCAACATCATCACGAAGGTTGGCCTTCCATTGATGAAGTAGGACGCAACGGCACATCGTGCCACGCCTTGGGGAACAACGAGCCGGACAACACGGCAGATGCTTCCGAGCAGTACCAGACGGTGGCACAAGTGCTGGCAAACTGGCCGCAGATGATGGCTACGGGCAAACGTCTCGGCACGCCTGCCATGGCAGGAAGCCGCGCTTGGCTCAAAGAATTCTGCGATTCTATCGATGCAAGAGGCTGGCGATGCGACTTTTGTGCCATACATATCTACTCCGACGGCAACCAATGGGACTGGGACTGGCTGGTAAACGAATACTTCAACCAATCGAACCAGCGTCCCATTTGGATAACAGAAATGAACTCTGGAGCAGAGTGGACAGGCTGGTGGGGAGGTGACGACCGCTCTGCCAACCCTGCAAACTACCAGATACAGAAAGACCACTTCGCCCCTGTGCTCAATATGCTTATGGGTCACGACAAGGTGGAACGCATCGCTCCCTTCAACAGTTTCTGGATAGACAAGTGCCGTATGTTCTACAACTGGGACGATGCCGACCCCGTCACACCCATCGGTCATCACTATGCCGACCTGCAGGCGGGACTGGCCTACAGCGGTCGCTACGACAAAGTTCCCTCTGCTCCCCGCATCTACGGACCGCAGAACGCCGCGCTCACCTTCGTTTCTTCGTCGATGATAAACCGTATCACTTGGAAAGACGTCAACGGCGAGTTCAATGCCGACATGTGGGTGGAACGCAGAACAGGTGGAGAATGGCAACGAGTGATGACTGCTAAACAGGCTGAAAACGAAGCAACCTACACCTATCGCGACACTGTCAGCATACCCAACGACTATGCTTATCGTGTAGCAATCAAGTCGGCTGTGAACAACCGCACATACTACAGTCCCATACTCTCCAATGCAACTGCCACAAGCAAGTCAATGACTTCCGACGAGAACGTACAGTGGGGAGTCGTGGAACTCAGCCAGACCAAGACGAATGGCTTCTGCTACTTCTCCCGTTCCTTTGCAGAACAACCTGCTATTGTCTTTGGAGGTCCGACCAATACAAACGAACTTGTAGCTCCCTGCGAACAGGTAAACAACTTCTCTCGCGACGATGCAGGCGGCTACAGTAGTTTCCGATTCAGTTTCCTCCCGTGGACGCTTCAGAGCCAGCAAACGTTCACTGCAGGAACGGAAAGTTCCACATTCATTGCAGCTGGGGCAGGCACGGGCTCGTTAGGCACGTTGCATTATGAGGCGGGCTATGTCGGAGAAAGCGACAACGAAGTGGCTTCGGGCACCATACTCAGCTACACCTTCACAGAACCCTTCGCCTCTGTGCCGGTCGTCCTTGCCTCGCCTTACTACAGCGGCACGGACTATCCGCTCATGTGCCGTGTGTTCGACGTGACCGAAGAAGGCTTCAAGGTCGTACTGCAACGGCAGAAGGGACTCTCAAGCCAGTCGGGAGCAGCAGAGGTGAAAGTAGCCGTCGGCTTCTTTGCCGTTGAACAAGGAGAGACCATCGATGCACTCGGACGCCAAATCCTTGTAAAGTCGGGCGTGAAGCGACTGGCAAAGAGCAATGCCACAGCCAGCTTCCTGCTCGGAACGACACTGCTCAAGCCGCACATTCTTGTGCAGATGCAGTCCATGAACCGCGAGGATGTGATTGCCATCACACGTCAAGTCAAGCAGTCAGGCGAGCAGTGGCAATCGGCGAAGTTCATGCTTATGTACGACCCGACAGCAGGCGTGGAGGTTTCCAGCTCGAAGCCTGTGTCCGAAAGCTTCGGCATGATTGCCATCGGCGAGACAGAAGACGCCGTGGATGCCGTGACACTCATGCCTGAGACTGCCGTACAGTCACCACAAATCTACGACCTCCAGGGACGCAAACTGCAGCGTGTGCCACAAAGAGGTATCTACATCGTGAACGGAAAGAAAGTATTAAGATAACAAACACACATGAAATCTACGCTCTCAGCCCTTATCCTTTTCTGGGGAATCGCCACATCTGTTTTCCCGCAGCAACACAAGGCACCGGCTCCCATGTTTCGCGACCCCGTGACAGACGGAGCAGCTGATCCGGTCATTTTCTACAACAGAGCAGAAAAAGCCTGGTGGATGCTCTACACACAACGGCGTGCAAATGCCGAGACAGCTGACGTAGCCTATTGCTTCGGCAATCCCATCGGTGTGGCGGAGAGCGTGGACAACGGGGCATCTTGGTACTACCGAGGCACGCTCGACCTCGACTTCGAACACGGACACAACACGTTCTGGGCACCCGACATTGTCTATCATCGAGGCACCTACCACCTCTTCGTCACCTACAAGAGGGGCGTTCGCGACCATTGGAGCGGTGAGGCGAAGATGGTCCACTACACCAGCAAGAACTGTTGGGACTGGAAGTTCAAGGGAACTTTGGAGTTGGGAGAGAAGAACATCATCGACATCACGCTCTGTCAGGACGAGAACGGACTGTGGCACGCCTGGTACAAGAAGGACGATTACGCCAACATCTGGACTTCGGAAAGCAAGGACCTGAAGCACTGGACTAAAGGACGGCCAGCCAAGACGGAAGGTGCTTGCGAGGGACCGAAAGTGTTCCGATTCGAAGGTTACTATTGGATGATAACCGACGAATGGCACGGAATGCGTGTCTATCGCTCGTCGGACATGGTGACGTGGGATCGGCAGGGACTAATTCTGGAAGGAGCGACGACCAGACCGGACGACGGTCCGAGCGGTGCGCACGGCGATGTGATTGTCGTCGATGGGCGTGCCTACATCATCTACTTTACGCACCCTGGCCGCAAAGTACACCCTGTGGCACAAATGAATCCCTACGGCAACTACCCCTACGAAGAGCGACGTTCGTCGCTCCAATGCGGACAACTGTTATTCTCGAACGGAACATTGAAGTGCCAACGCACGGACTTCGACTTCTATCTGCCTAATCCTTCACAATGACATGAACAAAAGTAAACTTCTTTACGCACTTCTTCTGGCTGTCATTTGCAGCCTTTCTTCACTACCCTCTGCAGCCGGGCGGAACGCTACGGCTACCTTGCGTCTCAGACCGAACACGTTCAAGTTCCACGATTGTTCTGCCCACAAGATTACTTTGGGCGGCAGTGTCGGTTCTGCCCCCTGCCCAAGTGTGCTTCAGAAGTCTTTTTCGCTGACAGCACAGATTGACATCCAGATGTTTGAGTCCGATACTGAGATACTTTCCATCGACGACATCCTGTCCGTCCGATTGCGTCAACATGACCCAAAGAACATCCGCCGACAGAACTATCCTGCCGGCAAGATGCCCGACGGAAGCGTGCCTGTGCTCGAGGCAGGCATCAGACTTCAGCTGCCAGCTGACTGTACGCCGGTTCGCGAAGGGCAACCTTCGGTGCAGGAAATGGTGGTGGGCGTGCCTTTGGCACTGCTGAAGAAGCCTTGGGGCAAGCACAAACTCGTGCTCGACTTCTCGGGTGTATGCTGGAATATGTATGTCGATGGCGTCCTTGTTGACCGCGACTACGCCTTGGGCTACCCTTTGCAGAAGGAAGAACTGAAGTGGAAGAAGGATGCCCGTGCTGTCCTTTCCGCCGAAGTTGGCGCGCCCGGATTCATCCCCACGCCTGCGGAGAAGGCCGGCAAGGTGAAGGTGCCTGTGCAATACTTCACGCCGCGAGGCCACAATGCCTGGGTGGGCGATGTTGCAACTCTGTGGCACAACGGACGTTACCACGTCTTCTATCTGCTCGACCGACGTGGACATGAGAGCAAGTTCGGCAGGGGCGGCCACTACTTTGAGCATATTTCCACCACAGATTTCCTCAACTGGACGGAACACGAGGCCGCAGTGCCCATCGAAGAACAATGGGAAACTCTGGGCACCGGCACGCCATTCGTATGGCATGACTCGCTGTTCATAAGCTATGGTATGCACACGTCGCGTGTCTGGCCTTCCGAGAAGACCAGCACTCCTGCGCAGTGGGAGTACATCAGGGAGAACGGTGAGAGTGCCTGCATCGCGTTCGGCAATTCCTCCTCCTCCGCGGACGGAGCCGTTCCGTCGGGTGCTTCCTACAGCGTCAGTGCCGACGGCGTGACCCATTTCCGCAAAAGTTACAAACTGATACACCCTGCCGAAAATCCCACTATCTACACGGACCGCGACGGGAAACTCTGTATGCTGGCGAACTACGGAGCACGCGGTATGTGGACGAGCGACCGCCTTGACGGTGGATGGCACTGCCTGAGCGAGAACTTCCCTCCAGGCGGCGACTGCACTTTCATCTTCCGTTGGGGACAATATGACTACATCGTGGGAGGCTTCACAGGCATGTGGATGAAGCGTGCAGACGAGGACTCCGAGGCATACACCGACATGGTGAAGCGAGGCGAGGACTTGTACGACGGCCTGAGCGTGCCGAGTATCTGCGAGCTTCCCGACGGACGTCACATCATGGCAGGCTGGGTGGAGATGAACCGCCACTGGGGAGGTCCGCTCGTCATCCGCGAACTCATCCAATACCCCGACGGACGCATCGGCTCGCACTTCATGTCCGAACTGATGCCGAAGACGGGCAAGACACTCAAGGGCGAGAAGGCCAAGACGCTTTCAAGCGAAAAGAGCTACCTGCTGGAGTTCGACGTGGAGCCTTCCGCCGCTGGCGGCAAGCTCGACCTGAACATGACTTCCACGCAGACGGGACTGGCCTGCCGATGGACTCTGGACAGCCACGAGCGCACGGCACGCTTCGAGAACGGCAAGTCGCTGCGTGAGGGAGGAAGGCCGCAGCACGCCACCGACTACGCCATCGAAAGCCTTCGCGGACTCGACAAGCCATTCTCCGTCAGGATAATCCTGTTGAACAAACCCAAATTCGGCGGCACTCTTCTCGATGTGGAGATAGCGGAACAGCGCACCATGACGAGCCATCGCGAGGGACTCGACGTGGATGCTTTGCAGCTGGAACAGCAAGGTCTGACCGTCAAAAACTTCCGCGTGAGCGAACTCGATATGTAACGAACGGAAACTATTCAAGAGTTAACAGGAAACTATTCAAGAGAAGTAAGACAAGAACACACAAATAAGACAAAACAAGTACACGAGACTACAACAATAAACAACAGTAAACTCCTAAACCATGAAACGACTACAGTCTTTCATTCTGACAATCAGTCTGTTCCTTGCCGTCGGGTCTTCGGCCTTCGCCCAAGGCTCCTTCCCCGACAACGAACTGCTGGGATACGCCGACACTCTGATGACAGCAGCCATGTCGAAGCTGTTCAACCAGAACGGAAGCTCGTCCAACACCGCCGCACAATACCAGTGGTCGGACAGCTACAAACGCGGCGACGCCAAAGGCAACGGCAACACCACCATCTGGCCGCAAGGATTCGGACTGGCAACCCTTGCACAAATGGCAATGGCAACACAGGGTACGAACCGATATAACACGTATCGTTCAGCTGCCAACAACCTGACCAACAAGTTCCCCAACCACATCATGACCATCAACGGCATACGCGGCTACTCCGTCTATGGCGGTGCCCAACACCGCTTCCTCGACGACAACGCATGGGCTGCCCTTGGCCTTCTCGACGCATACGAAATGTACAGACGGTCTGCAACCCTCAATGCTATCAAGATGGTCGCTGACTACATGGTGAATGCAGGCCGCCTTCTCGAAAAGGATCCACCAGGAGGAGGAGGCATGTACTGGCAAGATTCGCCTGCCAACGACACAAACACCTACAAGACGAAGAACGTCGCCAACAACGGCCCCGCTGTAGTCATCTTCTGCCGATACTTCAAGATCACCAACGACAGCACTTATCTTGACTACGCCAAGATGACCTATCAATGGCTCTACGACACGCTGCTCGACAAGTCGAAGTGGCTCATGTGGGACAACATCAACGTCGAGACCAACGAAATCAACACCTATCAGGCGCCCTACACCACCGGAGCAATGCTCCACGCAGCGTCCATCCTCTACGAAATCACCGGCGAACAAGCCTACAAGACTCATGCCGACAGACTGGCCGAAGCTGCCTTCCAACGCTGGTTCGAGAAGTACAACTCCCCCGCGCTCGGCAAGACAATCACCATCGTAAAGACGGAATTCAACACTCACTCCGACGACATGGTGGTGCTCCTGCGCGGCTTCGAAGCCTACGCCAAAATCTCCGGCGACAGACACTACCTGACTGCCTTTGCACAATCTATGCGTCACATCTGGAAAACCCGCAGGGACGCAGAGACAGGACTTATGAACTACAACTGGACGGGCAATGCCACGCAGGACGAATGGACATCGCTCAGCGAGACAGGATACGTGGAGATGTATGTCCGTCTACGCAGCAGGAATGCTGGAGGACGACGACCTTTCCACACCGTTTGTCATCGAAGCCGAAGGCACTACGAAGTCGGGAGGCGTGACTACAAGCAACGACGAACGTTGCTCGGGAGGTCAGTACGTTGGCTACGTCGGCAACGGCAACACGCTGACTTTCACCTACGACGCGAAGGAGGAAGGTGTCTATGACATGACCACCTACTACATGACTATCGGTGCGCGACGTCTCGAAGTTAAGGTCAACGGCACAGATGACTACAGCTTCAGCTGCCCAAGTTCAGGAAGCTGGAACGGAGGAAGCATCGGCAATATCTCCACAAAAGTGAACCTCAACGCCGGTACCAACACCTTTGTGGTCGGCAACGCCTCAGGTAACGCACCGAACCTCGACAAGTTCGAGCTGATCTACTACGGCCCGAAGGAAGAAGAGGAAGTGCCCGTCGATATGACTGACGCGTTGATGGCGGCTTCGCCCAGTGGCAACATTGAAGTCTGCGTAAAGGCCGACGACCTCGGACGCGCGTTCTATTCGGTCACACTTAGCGGAAAGCCTTTCCTCGACGCCTCCCGACTCGGCATAGAAGGCAGAAGTATCTTTGCCTCGGGATTAGTCAACAACACTATTACAGACGTAAGCGACCCCTACGAACTCATGCACGGCAAGGCAAGCTATGCCGAGAACCACTACACCGAACTGCGTGCAACATTCCAGGGAGCCGATGAAAACGAGCAACTTACAGCAGTCTTCCGCATCTACGACGATGCCGTTGCCCTACGTTACGAAATGGAGAACGGCACACTGACACGTTTCCAAAGCGAACGGACTGAGTTCAACTTCAGCGAATTTCAGCAGGCTCTCGCACTGGAATACCACAAGAGCTATGAATGGTACTATTACCTCCATCCTTGGGAAGACCTGATTTCTTCGCCCGGAAATAAGAATGGCTACTGCGAACCTATGCTCGTACAGGCCGCAACAAACAGGTATGCCTTGCTGACGGAGGCAAACCATACGGGTCAGCACGCAGGCAGCAAAATCGTGCAGGGCAGCAAGCCCGGCAGTCTGCGACTGGCACTTGTGGCAACAAACGATGCCGACACCGTCTCCATCATCACGTATCCCTTCGCCTCGGCATGGCGCACGCTCATCGTCGGCAGCCTTGCCAACATCGTGGAAAGCACAGTCGTACAGAGTCTCAACCCAGCTCCGACAGGCGACTTCAGCTGGGTGAAGCCCGGACGTGTCGCGTGGAACTGGGCCGGAGAGGACAGGAAGAACACCGGAAGCATTGACGTTGCCAGGCGATATGTTGACCTTGCAGAGCATCTCGGATGGGAATATGTCCTCATCGACGAAGGTTGGGAGAACAACATCAACCTCACCACGTTCATCCGTTATGCACGTCAGCACAATGTGGATGTCATTGTCTGGTACAACCACAACCAGTTCACGGACGACTACGATGCGTGTCTGAGCGAGTTCCGCACCCTTTCAAACCAAGGCGTGAAGGGCGTGAAGATTGACTTCTTCGAAGATGACAAACAAGCGATGATAAAGAAATATCAGACATTGCTCCGTGCCGCAACCACCGCCAAGCTGTTAGTCGATTTCCACGGAAGCACGCGTCCAACGGGCTGGGAACGTACCTACCCCAATCTTATGTCGATGGAAGCTGTGCTTGGAGGCGAGATGCTACTCGACCAGCCACACATGAACCAGGCCGACCACGCATCGAATCTTGTCCTGACACGCAATGCCATCGGCCCAATGGACTTCACGCCGACAAAACTTGCACAGCGTACCGGTTCCCTCAAGACCAATTCAAACTCCAACGAAAACCCCTTCACGACGTGGTCCTACCAGTTGGCTCTCTGGACACTCTTCGAGAGCGGCATCCAATGTCTTATCGACTGCCCGGACAATGTCATTGACAGTCCTTTCGAACCAGTGCTGCGTCAAGTACCGACGAGATGGGACGAAACACGTTGCATCGAAGTAGATCCCACCAAATTTGCCACGCTTGCACGCCGTAGCGGCGAGAATTGGTACGTCGCAACTGTAAGCAAGAGCAAGCGTACGGCACGCATCCCACTTAGGTTCCTCGAGTCTGGCAAGCAATACACAGCCTACATCTACCGCGACGGTACTTGCACTTTCGACATTGCCTACCAGAAGCGCACAGTGACTTCTGCTACTACGCTTAGCATCGATGTCTTGGCAAACGGCGGTGCGACCGTCATCATCTCGACTGACGACAACCGACCTTACCTCCGCATGACCAGCTATGAAGCAGAATCTGCTACCGGTGGAACACGTCAACAGAATACCATCTGCTCCGGTGAAGCCAACAAAGGTAAGATTCAAGACGGCAAGAGCCTGAAGTTCAGCCGTGTTAAAGCAGACATCGACGGCGAGTATGCAGTTACACTCTACTATATGCTTCCCGAGGAAGAACGCCATGCCTACATACAAGTTGGCGACGATGGCGACAAGATATACTATGACTTCCACACTCGCGACGACTATGACCGCTCGAAAGGACTCGTTATGGGCATTAAGACTATTTACGTCCAGTTGAAGAAAGGTACAAACATTCTCTACTACGGACAGGAAGAAGGACAGGCTCCTGACCTCGACAAGATAACCGTTACGCCAACAAAGGAGACGCAAGACATCGCAGACGCTGACGGCATCTCTGTACCTAGTGCAAAACCAACAACTTTGGAAAAGGCTCTGAGGCTGGAAGGCGACGAATTCGTCTGCTCGACACTCGACGGCGGCGTACTCTCCATCTACGATGTCAGCGGACGACTCTTGCAGCGTGAGACAGTGAAAGCAGGCGAAGCACGCATCAAGACAGAAGTCAGCGGCATGGTCATCGCGAACCTCAACGTCGGCACACGCGCCTTCGCACGAAAGTTCGCCATAATTCGCAAGTAATACATAATACATAATCCATAATTTATCACAAGATGACAAAGAAAACCATACTCGTTTGCTCCATGCTCTTGTTTGCCGTATGCATCAAGGCAGGAGAGAGAAGTCGCATCGTTACTAACTTCGACAGCAGCTGGAGCTTCTTCCTCGGTGATGCGGAAGGCGCAGACAAACAAGTCTTCAACGACAAAGATTGGCGAAAGCTCAACTTGCCGCACGACTGGAGCATTGAGGGTGAGAACCTTGAAAGCAATCCAGGCGGAGGCACGGTCGGCTTCTTCCCAACCGGCATAGGCTGGTACAGAAAGACGTTCAACATCGCCAGCCTCAGAGCCGACGAACGCTATCAGATTGAATTTGACGGCGTCTATATGAACAGCACGGTGTGGCTGAACGGTCATCTTGTAGGCAACTGGCCCTACGGCTACAGCAGTTTCATATACGACATCACACCCTACGTCACCAAAGGAAAGAACACTATCTCGGTGAAAGTTGACAATTCGAAGCAACCCAACTCCAGATGGTATTCCGGTTCTGGCATTTACCGTCACGTCCGTCTCGTCAAGACGAACAAGATTCACTTCAAGCATTGGAGCATCTTTAACTACACAAAGTCCGTCAGCACCGATGCAGCAGTGGTTCATGTCGAGTCGGAAATAGAGAATGACGGTGTGGCTGGAAAGAAAGGTACGGTCAAACATCAGGTACTCGACCCGTCGGGAAAAGTCGTGGCAGAAACGTCTCTCCCCTTCACGACGGAGCAAAAGGGAGTCCTTTCGGGCGAAATTACCATCCCCGAGCCTGTGCTTTGGGACATCGATTCGCCCAATCTCTATACACTCCGATCCACGATAAACATCGGAGGAAACGAAGTTGACCGAGTCGATAACGTACTTGGCGTGAGGACTATTTATTTCGACATCGACAAAGGTTTCCTGCTCAACGGCAAGCAAGTAAAGATGAAAGGTGTGAACCTTCACCATGATGCCGGAGGCTTAGGCGCAGCCGTACCGCTCAGGGTATGGGAGCGTCGTCTGGAACTTCTCAAGGAAAGCGGATGCAACGCCATCAGGACTTCGCACAATCCTCCCGCGCCTGAGTTCCTCGACCTTTGCGACAAGATGGGTTTCCTTGTCATGGACGAAGCCTTCGACGAATGGGTACATGGCAAGAACAAGTTCTCATATCAGATATATTGGAAAGAATGGCACGAGAAGGACCTCACTGCGATGGTATGTCGTGACAGGAACCATCCGTCCGTCGTGATATGGAGTGTCGGCAACGAAGTCTATGACCAGACGGACAAGATAGGCGGCACTGTGGCAAGGGAACTGATAGGCATCTGCCACCGAAACGACCCGACGCGACTTTGCACTTCGGGCAACGACCGCATTGCAGACTACTATGGGCCGCCGACACCTGAGTTCCTGTCAGCCTTCGAGAACGACATTGTGGGCTACAACTACCCCGACCGTTGGGGCGTGAGACGTGAACTTTACTATGCCATCGACAAACACGACTTCCCCAACCGCCGTGTCATCGGCACGGAAACAAGTGGATACCGTGGTGACCGTAACGCGTATGACCTGGGTAGTGACCCGACGAAAGTGACGAATCCTTCCTACATCTCCGACCGTATGCTCGACGTGGCTCACCGTTGGAAATACACCTTGCTCTACGATTATGTCATAGGTGACTTCATGTGGACTGGCATCGACTACTATGGCGAGACAGGCTGGCCCAACCGCGGACACAGCTCCGGCTACCTCGACCTCTGCGGCTTCAAGAAGGATGCCTTCTACTTCTTCAAGTCCATTTGGACAGCAGAGCCAACGCTCCACCTGTTGCCGCACTGGAACTGGAAAGGCCGTGAAGGACAAGTCATCCCTGTACTTTGCTACACCAACTGCGAGAGTGCGGAGCTTTTTGTCAACGGAAAGTCGTACGGAAAGAAGTCGATAGAGTTCCCAAGAAAAGGCGTCGAGCTCGGTTGGAACAAGTACGGGCCGGACAAAGTCTATGCCACGACTGGCGACTTGCACTTGCAATGGGACGTAGTCTATGAGCCTGGCGAGATAAAAGTTGTGGGCACGAAGAAGGGCAAGGAGTATGTGGAAGTCATACGAACCACCGGAGAACCGGCCTCCATCCGCCTGTCCGTAGATCGCAACATCATTAAGGCCGACCCGGAAGACGTGGCACACGTGACGGTCGAGATACTCGACAAGGACGGAAACCTCGTGCCTACTGCCGACAATCTCGTGAAGTTCTCCATCACAGGTGGCGAGATTATCGGTGTGGAAAACAGCAAACCCGACGACCTGATGAACTGCAAGTTGAAGCAGCGGCGTGCATTCGGCGGTATGTGTCTCGCCATTGTGCAGGCATCGGGGCGAGCCGACATCGTGGTCAAGGCAGAGTCCGAAGGCTTGCAGTCCGACGAAATTTCCATCAAGGCACAGTAAAGTTGACGAGTTGACAGGCGGCAGCAAATTATTCACTATTCACTATTAACTTTTACCTAAATTCACCTTTCCTATGAAACATTCAGTCATTTGCTACGGACTCAGCGTCCTTCTCTGCTGCACGGCTTTAAGCGGCCATGCACGCACGTCGAAAAACCTCAAGCGGCAAACGCCCTCTTCGACCTTGACAGAGGCGATGGCGGGCTACCTCGAAGGGGCAAAGGAACAGAAACTCAACATACAGAGCGTCATGGTCTTGCAGCACGGCAAGGTGCTCTACGAGAATTGGCTCAATGGAGGCGAGGCGCAGAAGCCTCACGTCCTGAACAGCGTGAGCAAGACGTTCACGTCTGCTGCCGTCGGGCTGGCCATAGGCGAAGGCCTTCTCTCGCTCGACGACAAGGTCATCTCCTTCTTCCCCGAGGACTTGCCTGCCGAAGTGTCGGAAGGCTTGAAGAAAGTGACGGTGCGGAACTTGCTGACAATGAACAGCGGACACGACACGGAACCCGACCGCTCGAAAGCCGAAACCTGGGCGAAAGCCTTCCTCAGTCACCCCATTCTCCACGAACCCGGGTCCTACTACTGCTACAACAGTATGGGCACATACATGCTTTCGGCCATCGTGCAGAAGCTGACGGGACAGAAGATTGTGGATTATCTTCAGCCACGACTCTTCGACCCTCTCGGCATCGAGCCGCCACATTGGGACGAAAGTCCGCAGGGCATCAACTGCGGAGGCTGGGGTCTCTACCTCAAGACCGAGGACTTGGCAAAGATGGGACAGCTGTTGCTTCAGAAAGGCAAATGGCATGGGAAACAGATACTTCCAAAGGAATATGCCACGGAAATGACGCGCAAGCAGGTGCCATGCCAGCCATCGTGGATCAGAGCCGACAAGGTCGCAGAGAGCGGACTCACGCCTGAGAACAGCGATTGGGTGCTTGGATATGGCTATCAAGTGTGGCGTTGCCGCCACAATGCCTACAGAGCCGACGGTGCCGGCGGACAGTACATCATCGTCATTCCCGACAAAGACGCCGTCGTCATCAACACAGCCGACCTTCAGGACATGCAGGCCGAACTGAACCTTGTCTGGAAGTATATACTGCCGGCACTGAAGTAATGAAAGAATGAAGAATTGAAAGAATGAAAACTACTCATGTGTAAAGACTTATATACTAACGTGTAATGAGCAATCTACACATGAGTAGTCGCATCACGACACCTGTACAATTTAGGTTAAAAAGGTTATAAGGTTTTGAGGTTATAAGGTACAATCACCTTAGAACCTGAAAGCGAAGCGACCTCAACCCCCCAAAAACATAGACTGATGAAACCGACATTTCTGATATGCCTCTGCCTCACCTCAGCATCGATAATGGTGGCACAAGACATGACTGAATGGAACAATCCAGCCGTCATGGCACTGAACCGTGAGCCGGCACACACGTTGGAACTGCCGCAGACGGCTGCCGAATACCAAACCATCGAACAGTCGCCCTACTACAAGAGCCTCAATGGGACATGGCAGTTCACATGGCAACCGAACCCGGACGCCACGCCTCAGGAGTGGACTGACATCGAAGTTCCATGCCCCTGGCAAATATACGGATGGCGAAACGGCAAGCAGTGGGACAAACCTCTTTACTCAAACTTCACCTATCCATTCAAGTTCAATCGGGAGACTTGGAGCGTAATGGCAGACCGACCTGCAGACTGGACCTACTCGGGAGACATGAAGAATCCCGTCGGCACCTACCGAAGGCAGTTCACCGTACCGCAAGAATGGAAGGGACGCAACGTGTTCATCCGCTTCAACGGCGCAGGACATGGCTACTACGTCTGGGTGAACGACCACTTCGTCGGCTATGCCGAAGACTCCTTCCTGCCATCGGAATGGGACATCACACCTTATATATATAATAAAGGAGAGAACACTCTGACGGTACGTTGCTACCGCTTCACCAGCGGCAGCTTCCTCGAATGTCAGGACTATTGGCGGCTGACAGGCATCCAACGTGACGTCGTGCTGTGGTCGGCACCTAAAGACCGCATCAAGGATTTCTTCTTCCAGACACCTACCCTCAACAGCGCAAAGCTACAAGTGGAAGTGGAAGGAAAAGGAACTGTGACAGCTGAAATCCGTGACGACCAACGTATCCTGGCCTCGGGAACCGTGACCGACGGCACCGTGACGTTCGCAAATATCGAAGGAATACAGCCGTGGTCGGCAGAAACTCCCAAGCTCTACGACCTCTGCATCACGCTCATGCAGGGGAAAAAGCTCGTAGATCGACGTACAGCGAAAGTAGGTTTCCGCACGGTAGGCATTCGCAGCGACGGCGCTTTGCTCGTCAACGGACAGCGCATCATCTTGCACGGCGTCAACCGACACGACAACAGCCGGTTCAACGGACGCACCGTCACGAAGGAGGAGATGCTGCAAGACGTGGTAACAATGAAGCGGCTAAACGTCAACGCTGTGCGTACTTCCCACTATCCTAACAACCCTTATTTCTACGACCTCTGCGACCAGTATGGCATATTTGTGTTGGCCGAAGCCGACGTAGAATGCCATGGCGACATGAGCATTTCAAAGGAACCAGCCTTCCGCGAAGCCATGGTGACTCGAAATGTGCGGCAAGTACAGACTTTACGCAACCATGCCAGCATCTTTTGTTGGTCGTTCGGCAACGAAAGTGGCGGCGGCGACAACTTCCGATACGTGGCTGACAGCATCACCAGGCACGACCCGACACGCCTCACCCACTATGAAGGCAACTCGGAATACGCCCAGACCTACAGCCGTATGTATGCAAGCCTTGGTGCCGTCGAACGTTATGCGCGTGAAGCTGTGGAGAAAGCGAAGCGCGGAGAGCAGCCGAAACCGTTCATCATGTGCGAGAACAACAGTGCAAGAGGCAATTCTTTGGGCAGTCAACGCGAGTACTTCGACCTCTACGAAAACTTTCCGTCGCTGACAGGCGAGTTCATCTGGCAGTTCCAAGACCACGGTCTCTACGACGGCAAGGACTTTCTCTATGGTGGCGACTTCGGTGAAAAGCCCTACGATGTAGTGCTCAACGGAGTGGTTTTCCCTGACAACAGCATCTCGGCAAAAAGCCTTGAAATGAAGAAAGTCTATCAACCGGTCGATTTCATCCTGCGTGACGGCAAGGTCATGCTCAAGAACAAACGGCAGTTCCGTATGCCATTGCAGGACTACGACATATTCTACACATACGTCGATAATGGCGTGCCTACAGACGGATGGCAATGCATGACGGGCGAAGAACTCACGGTTGACGACCGACATTCGGCCATACGTTTCAGTGCCCGGCAGAAGGAAGCGACCCTTTGGGCTGAGAAAGGTTACGAAGTGGCAAGCGAAGAGTTCATCCTGCACGGCAGCGACGGCATAGAGAAACGCACGGTCAGTCCCTCTTCCGAACGGCAGAAACTGAGTGTCGAAAGGCAGGGCGAGCGCATCATTGTCCGTGGAGAAGGCTTCGAGGCTGCTTTCCTGAACGGCCAGCTTGTCGATGAGGAAGGCCGTCCGACATTCGCACTGAACGTGTTCCGCACGCCCCACGGAGGCGAGAACGACGACCAAGAACGATGGGACAAGCAGGGACTGCACGACATCGTCTGCTTCAACCAAAAGACGGAATGCGAGGACTCGGGCACATCGGCTACAGTCTCCTTCACCAACCTCTACAAGAGCGAGACCGGCACCATGACGTTCACAACCAACGAAGTGTTCACCATCATGAACGACGGAACGTTCGTCTTCAGTTCGGACATCGACCCAAGCGAGAAAGGCAGTGAGCTGCCGCGAGTAGGCTACCGTGCCATCCTGCCTGGTGAGTTGGAGAACATGACATGGATGGGACGCGGACCTCACGACAGCTACCGCGACCGAAAGGAGTCGGCATTCTTTGGGCTTTGGAAAAGTACTGTCACGGAGCAGTGGACACCTAACATGCTTCCGCAGGAAACAGGCAATAAGGAAGATGTGGAATGGCTCGCACTTACTGCCGACGACGGACGCGGCCTGCTGTTCGTCAGCCCGCATAAAATGGCTGCTTCGGCAGGACATTGGGACGACTATAAGCTATACCACGACCGAACTGACCGCTTGAGACATCCGTCTGAGGTGAGGATGGAAAACGTCACCTACGCTAACTTCGATGCCTACAACCGTCCTGTAGGATGTCGCAACGACGTGACTGACAAGTACAAGATTCCTGCCGACAAGGTTCACTTCGACCTCATCATGAAGCCGCTTCTGAAGCCTCTCACCGACGAACAGCTCATGCAGGAAGCCCGCATAACGCTGCCCGAGACGAGTCAGAAGAAGCTTTGGGGCATCGTGGAGACCACAAGTGGAGCTGTCTCGGGACAGAAAACCGACTATGGATACGCGTTCCTCGGCATTCCGTACGCTACGGCTGAACGCTTCAAAGCACCTGTCCCTTCCCATTGGGACGGTGTTCGGCAGTGCCTGCACTTCTCAAAGAAGGCTTTCCAAGTTACCTCCAAGCCCTCGGAATGCAGCGAAGACTGCCTCTCGCTCAACATCTACACGCCCGACCTCGACGCTTCTCTTCCCGTTCTTATCGACATTCACGGAGGCGGTTTCCAGAGCGGAAGCAACTCCGGTCACTACAGCCATCCCGAACGATTCGTGCAGGACAAGCGCGTCGTCTATGTTCCCATCCAGTATCGGCTCGGCATCTGGGGCTACCTGTATCTCGCCGACTTGCTTGGCGACGAATATGCCGCGTCAGGCAACTGCGGCACGCTCGACCAGATTGCAGCAATCAAATGGGTTTCCGATAACATAGAAAAGTTCGGAGGAGACCCGAAACGCATCACCGTGATGGGCAATTCGGCAGGAGCCAAAGCCGTGGGCGCACTCATCACAAGGCCGGAGTCAGACGGACTCTTCGACAAGATCATCCTCATGAGCGGCTCGTACCAGTGCATCCGCACGCCGGAGACGGCACAGGTCGTCACCGACAATCTGCTCCACATCCTTGGCTGCAAGGCCGCCGACCTGCTCACCCTGTCGGACGAAGCTCTCATCGACGGTCAGCGTGAACTCACGCGCCGTTCCATGGCCAACTGCATGTTCGGACCCGTCTCGGACGGCATCGTCATACGGAAGAACTGGGAGGAACTGCTTCGCTCGGGCAAGGCATGGCACGGGTCGGCATACATCGGGACGAACCGACACGAGAACGGGAACCTCATTCGCGACGTGAAAGACTTCCCCCACCACATCGACGAGACCCTCGACGGGCTGTTCGGACCGCTCAACAGCCACTATGCGAAGGAAGCCTGGACAGCCCTCGGCGGCGACAAACTCCCGACGGAAGAGGCGAGGACGGAGCTGTGGCTCCGCGTCATCTCCGACTTCATGTACCGCACATACGCCGACCGCACGCTCTCGATTCTTGCCGGGAACGGCATGAAAGCATGGGGCTACAGCTTCGAATGGCTTCCTGCCTGGCACGACACCGACAGACGCTTCGTCTGGAACGAACTGAACTGGAAGAACGAGGGCATCCCTGACGTCAAGATTCCTGCTGCAAAGCAACTCTCGCAGCAAGTCTATGACAGCTTCATCAGCTTTATTACGGATGGAGATCCTAACGCACCCGGACTTCCGCATCTCAGTCCCGTCAGGCCCGGACGCATCAGTAAATATATGTTTGGTGAAAAGACAAGCGTGAAAATATGGGATAAAGGAGCAGCAGATGCCATCCAATCTTTCCCCGAAACCGTCTATCGCCTGAAATGAAGCACGAGAGTAATCAGCAAACATCACGTGAGTAAATCGCAAACGACACGTGAGTAAATCGCAAACGACACGTGAGTAAATCGCAAACGACACGTGAGTAATTGACCCGAAGTTTAAGAATACAATATAAACAACCCTTATGAAAAAGACCGTAACTACCTTGTTCGCTCTGGCGACAATGACTGCTGCACAGGCTCAGAAACCAACCTGCCCAGCTGACTTCGTCAGTACGCTCGTGGGCACCGACTCGAACTTCGAGCTCTCCACGGGCAACACCTATCCCGCCACTGCCATGCCCTGGGGCATGAACTTCTGGACGCCTCAGTGCGGAAAGAACGGCGAAGGATGGACCTACACCTACACCGCCAACCGCATACGCGGCTTCAAGCAGACCCACCAGCCAAGTCCGTGGATAAACGACTACGGCCAGTTCTCCCTGATGCCCATCAGCGGCTCACCCGTTTTCGACGAAAACGAACGTGCTAGCTTCTTCAATCACAAAACGGAAACTGCACGTCCGTACTACTACAGCGTGTTCCTCGCCGACTATGCCATCCGCACAGAACTGGTGCCGACGGAACGTGCCGCCATCTTCCGCTTCACGTTTCAGGGGACAGACTCTGCATTCGTCGTGGTCGATGCCTTCGACCACGGTTCGCAGATTACCATCGACCCTGAGAACAGGACCATTACCGGCTACACCACACGCAACAGCGGTGGCGTGCCCGAAGGCTTCAAGAACTACTTCGTCATTCAGTTTGACAAGCCCTTCAACTTCACTTCCACCGTCCTCGACGGACAGATACGACGTGGCGCGGGGACAGCAGAAGGAGGCCATGCAGGCGCAATCCTGGGGTTTGAAAAGAATAAGAAATTAGAGAATCAGAAGGGGGAAGATGTCGTGTACGCATACGTAGCTTCTTCTTTCATTAGCATCGAACAGGCCTTTCAAAACCTGAAGGAACTTGGCGACAGGGACTTTGAAAAACTAAAGACTAAAGGTCGCGACCGCTGGAACGAAGTGTTGGGACGCGTGGAGGTGGAGACGGACGACACTGACCTGCTCCGCACCTTCTACAGCTGTCTCTACCGCAGCACACTCTTTCCACGGCAATTCTTCGAATATACCGCCGACGGAAAAGTCGTACACTACAGTCCGCACACCGGCGAAGTCCTGCCCGGACGTATGTTCACCGACACCGGATTCTGGGACTCTTTCCGTGGCGAGATGCCGCTCGTCAACCTGATATATCCTGAAATAGGAGCCCAGATGCAAGAGGGTTTCTACAATTCCTATCGTGAAAGCGGCTTCTATCCCGAATGGGCAAGTCCAGGGCATCGCGACTGCATGGTAGGCAACAACTCAGCCTCCGTCGTGGCAGATGCCTACATAAAAGGCGTCACGAAGGCAGATGCGCAGGCCATGTACGAAGGCCTTCTCTACGGAGCAAGCCATCATCATCCACGCGTGAACTCATCGGGTCGGGCAGCCTTGGAGTCATACAACAAGCTGGGATATGTGCCCTCTGACGAGATTGGACAGAGTGCGGCAAGGACTTTAGAGTATGCCTACGACGACTGGTGCATCTATCAGATGGGCAAGAAGCTCGGACGCCCTGCTTCCGAGACAGACGTCTTCAAGAAACGCAGCCAGAACTACCGCAACATCTTCTATGAGAAGTATGGCTTCATGAGCGGTCGCGACAGCAAGGGAAACTTCCCCGAGGACTTCGACCCCTGTCAGTGGTGGGGACCCTTCACAGAAGGAAACAGCTGGCACTGGACATGGTGCGTGTTCCACGACATACAAGGTCTGATAAACTTGATGGGCGGCGACAAGGCATTTGTGCAGAAGCTCGATGGCGTCTGGCAGACCCCTCCAGTCTTCGGAAAAGGCGTTGACACACGGAAACAACTCATTCACGAGATGCGTGAAATGCAAGTTATCGACATGGGTCAGTATGCCCACGGCAACCAACCCATTCAGCACATGACCTATCTCTACACGTTTGCAGGCGAACCTTGGAAGACTCAGTACTGGGTACGGCAAGTTCTCGACCGTCTCTATACGGCAGCCCCCGACGGCTACTGCGGCGACGAAGACAACGGACAGACGTCTGCCTGGTACGTCATGTCAGCCCTGGGCTTCTACAGCGTGTGTCCCGCCTCCGACCAGTACGTCATCGGCTCACCGCTTTTCCCCAAAGCGAAGATACATTTCCCCAATGGAAAGACCTTGGAAATAAAGGCTGACGCTGGCGGTAGCGCAGGGCCGTACATCGAAAGCATGAAGCTGAACGGCAAGAAGTACGACAAGAACTACCTGCTTCACAGCGACTTGATAAATGGCGGAGTGATAGACTTCCAGATGAGCAGCAAGCCGAACAAGACACGCGGCACACAAAAAGACGCAAGGCCCTACTCGATGTCGAATGAATAATAAGAAATCATAAATGGTTTTTATAAAGAACGATATGAAAAAGATTGTATTGTTGATGGCGATGGCGGCGACGATGCTTCCCGCTGTAGTGACAATGGCCGCTGGTGACAAAGGCGACATCGTCATGACCAACCCGTTGAACCTGAGCTACAAGTTCGAGACAAGAGACCCAGTGCATCGTACAGCAGCAGACCCTGTCATCGTACTGTATCACGACAAGTATTTCCTCTTCTCGTCACATGCTGCAGGTTATTCCTATTCCGACAATCTTCGCGACTGGAACCACATCTTCAGCAAGATGCCTCTCGTGAAGGAATGGGCCCCTGCGGTAATGGTTTACGATGACTACATATACTACATGGGCTTCGGAAACAAGCGGATCTTCCGTTCCAACGACCCCATCAACGACAAATGGGAAGAGGTGACAGGGACAGAACTGCCAGACAAGGGAGACCCCGACTTCTTCGTCGATAACGACGGACGCACCTACTATCTGTGGGGATGTTCGGCAGGCGGACCGATGCAAGGACTGGAGTTCGACCCGAAGACCTTCAAGCCTCTGACGGAAGTCCACGACTTGATGCCCTACAACGGTGAGCGTTTGGGATGGGAAGTGCCTGGCGACCACAACGAAAAGGTCGGGTCGAAGGGATGGAACGAAGGCGTCAGCATGGTGCATGACGGTGACTACTATTACTTCTTCTATGCCACTCCCGGCACGGAATTCATCACATATTGCTCGGGAGCTTACGTCGGGAAGAGTCCTCTCGGACCTTTCGAACCGATGACAGGCTCGCCTTTCGCCATTCGTCCTGCAGGATTCTTCACGGGTGGCGGACACGGACATCCATTCACAGACCGCTATGGAAACCATTGGTATGTGGCTTCGCTCATCATCGGCGCACGCGAACACTACGAACGTCGCATCGGTATCTTCCCTGCTTATTACGCAGATGGCTATGCCCACACCATCATGGAGGACTTCGACAAACCGTTTGTCGTGCCGAACAGAAAGGTCGATTTCAGCCGCGAGTCCATAGTCCTCGACATGAATGTGCTGAGCACGAAGAAGTCGATGACAGCCTCATCGACCGCTGGCGACATGATTCCCAGCAAAGCTTCCGACGACGACATACGTACTTGGTGGTCGGCAAAGACCGGCAACAGCGGCGAATGGTTGCAGATGGACCTTGGAAAGCCGATGAACGTGGAAGCTGTCGAGGTATGCTTTGCCGACGAAGGTTTCAAGTCTTATCGTTTCGACACGAACATCCCCACCTACAAATACATCGTGGAAGGCTCGTCTGACGGCAAGACTTGGCACACGGTTCTCGACCGTCAGAACAATGCAAAGGACCAGATATACGAGCTTTACGTCTTGCCGAAAGCAGACAAAGTGAGGTACCTGCGCGTGACGAACAAGACGACGTTTGCCGTCGGACAGTTCTCTGTGAGCGACTTGCGCGTCTTTGGCCACATGAAAGGAAAAGCTCCGAAGGCAGTGACGGGCTTCGTGGCTGAACGTGGAGCCGACCGCCGACGCATCACCATGTCGTGGAAAGAACAGAAGGATGCCATCGGCTACACAGTGCGTTGGGGCGCGACGGAAGAACGTCTGGACCACTCGGCACAGGTCTATACGACGAGTGTCGATTATGGATTCTTCGACCGCGACCAGACTTACTATGTGGCGATACAGCCCTTCAACGAAGTAGGCAAAGGCAAGATGTCAAAAGTGATTAAAATAGAATAGAAAAGTTGAAAAAGTAAAACATTAAATAGTAATTAACTCATAACTATGGACTATAGACTGAAGAGATTCCTGTCTGCCGTACTCTTTTCTCTCTGCATGGGAGTGACAGTTTCTGCTCAGACGGACAGACTTTCTGCAAGAGAAGCAGAAACGTGGGCTGACAAGTTGGCCGACGCAATGATAAAAAACTTCTGGGGAGCTAATTTCAAAGAGACTCCCGACCGCTATTATTTCAACAAAGAAAGCCAACAAGCCAACATGAGTACTGGTGACTACTGGCCACAGGCACACGCTGCTGATGTGCTCACGGATGCATTCGTGCGTACTGGCAACAAGAAATACAGCAACCTCTACGACCTGTGGTGGCAGAGTATGCCACGTTTCAATCCTGGTGCACGCTATGGTCGCAGACTCGGAGACCTTTGGTGGAATGCCTACGTTGATGATATGGAATGGCATTGTCTCGCGCTCATCCGCATCTACGAAGCTACAGGTCAGGTGCGCTATCTCAACAAAGCACGACAAATTTATGGCGACTGGATATGGACCAGGTGGAGCCCTGAGAACGAAGAACCCTGGCATGGAGGCATCACATGGAAGACAGATGTCAACCCTTCTAAGAACGCATGTTCCAACGGTCCTGCTGCCATCATTGCTGCCCGCTTGTCTGAGTTCGCCCATATTGACGCTACATACGAGAAGAACAAACCAGCCTTAGAATACCTGGACGAAGCGTGGAAAATCTATCGTTGGGAACGTAAGTACCTCTGGAACCCTGAAGATGGTGCCATCTATGACAACATGAACCGCGAAGGCCGGCTCGGACGCTTCAGCCTGAGCTACAATCAAGGCACCTTCATTGGTGCAGCCGTGGAGCTGTATCGCTTGACAGGAGACCGCTCGCTTATCGAGGATGCTGTCCTCACTGCACGCTACACCACAGGCCCAATGAGCAGACGAAATGACGGAGTCCTGTCCGATGCCGACGGAGGAGATGGCGGTCTCTTCCACGGAATCTTCTATCGTTACTTCGCCAACCTCATAGTCCTGCCCGACCTCGATGCAGACATCCGTAAGGAATTTACAGACTATCTCCAGCATAGTGCTGCCGTGATGACCAGCCAGGGCATTAATCCCGAGACGAACCTCTACGGAGGTCATTGGCGCAGACCACAGCCCACAGAGCGTCCGTCGGCACTTACACCGCAGCTCACCGCCTGCATGTTGCTCGAAGCTGTATGCAAGGTCAACCGCGAAACGACGAACGAAATAAAAGAAACACCCTCTGCCAATGTCGTAAGAGACAATTCGCGCATCTAGGGGAAACTTCTGCTGAGTAAACGCCAAACTACTGCTGAGTAATCAGCCATCTACACACGAGTAGTCTTTCAAAAAGCAATGCGTCACGAATCTGAAACTACAAACAACTAAACAAACACAATATGAAAAACTTCATTTCAAACCGTGTGGCCAAGACTTTGGCCATGTTAGGACTCATCGCGCCCTGCGCGCTGTCCATCGTCCCGACTAACGGGACGGCACAGACCATGACGGAATGGGACAACCCTGCCGTCTTCCAGTTGAACCGCGAGAAGGCACATGCGATAGCCCTTCCGCAACAGACCGTCGCCTCTCGGGGCGAGAGTGACTGGCGCGATTCTCCATACGTCATCACACTGAACGGCACGTGGAAATTCCATTGGGCACCTAACCCGAGCCAGGCTCCTTCTGATTTCACCGATGCCTCCATCCGTAAGCAAGCAGCCTCTTGGGACGACATCAACGTGCCATGTCCCTGGCAAGTCTATGGATTTAGGCACAACAAGTCGTGGGACAAACCGCTGTACGTCAACACAGGTTATCCTTTCACCTACGACCGTCAGACATGGAGCGTCATGGCAGATCGCCCGTCGGACTGGACCTACACGGGCGAGATGAAGAACCCCGTTGGCACCTATTTCCGCACATTCGACGTGCCTAAGGACTGGAAGGGACGCGACGTCTTCGTCCGCTTCAACGGCGTCGGGCACGGCTACTATGTATGGGTGAACGGCGCGTTTGTGGGCTACGCAGAAGACTCCTTCCTACCTTCCGAGTGGAACATCACGAAGTACCTGAAGCCTTCGGGCTCGAACAGCCTCGTCGTCCGTGCATACCGCTTCACGAGCGGCAGCTTCATCGAGTGCCAGGACTACTGGAGATTGACCGGCATCGAACGCGACGTGCTCCTCTGGTCTGCGTCAAAGACACGCATCCGTGACTTCTTCTTCCGCACCGACGAACTTACCGACGGCAATAGTCACGCCTCTGCAAGCCTCGATGTTGAGGTGACGGGAAGTGGAACCATACAAGCCGAGGTGCGCGACGGCGAGCGTGTCGTAGGCACAGCCACAGCAGAAATGAGCGGCGCAGGCCAGAAAACACTGACGTTTCGGGACCTCTCCGTCGAACCCTGGAGCGCAGAGTCGCCCCGACTCTACGACCTCGACATCAAACTCCTACAGGGAAAGAAGGTCGCCGACCTCAGAACACTCAGAGTCGGCTTCCGCATCGTCTCCGTCCGTGACGACGGCGCATTGCTCATCAACGGCGAACGCATCATCTTCCACGGCGTCGATCGTCACGACCACAGCCAGTGGAACGTGCGCACCGTCTCGCGTCAAGAGACCGAAGAAGACATCCAGAACATGAAGAGACTCAACGTCAACGCAGTCCGAACGAGCCATTATCCCGACAATCCCTACTTTTATGACCTGTGCGACCAGTACGGAATCTATGTCCTGGCCGAAGCCAACGTGGAGTGTCATGGCAACATGGGACTGTCGCGCGAAGAGGCGTTCCGGGCTCCCATGGTTGAGAGAAACGTGCGTCAAGTGCTGACCTTCCGCAACCATGCCTGTATCTTCGGCTGGAGCGCAGGCAATGAAAGCGGCAACGGAGACAACTTCAAATCGGTGGCGGAAAGCATCCTTGCACTCGACAAGACACGCATCACGCACTACGAAGGCAACTCAACATGGAGCCTCACCACAAGCCGCATGTATGCCGGACTTGACGAAGTGGAACGCATCGGCAGGGAAAATCAGGAGAAATTCAAGGCAGGCGAGAAAGGCATCCGTCCCTTCATCATGTGCGAAAACACACATGCCATGGGCAATTCCATGGGCAACCAACGCGAATACTTCGACCTCTACGAACGTTATCCCTCGCTTACGGGCGAATTTATATGGGACTTCAAGGACCAAGGCTTGCGTGTCGGCGACGACCAATACTACGGTGGCGACTTCGGAGACAAGCCTAACGACAACAACTTCTGCTGCAACGGCGTCGTCCTTGCCGACGGTTCCTGGACATCGAAATCATACAACGTGAAGAAAATCTACCAGCCCGTTGACTTCCGTCTGCGCGACGGGAAACTCTCCATCAAGAACAAACGACAGTTCCGTACACCGGAACAGGACTATGAAATACTCTATGCATACTACGACGACGGCATTCGAAAGACCGAATGGAACAAGCTGAGTGACGACGAAGTAAAGAAGGCGATGACCGACGGCATCAGTATCCCCACCAATCACGAAGCGGTTCGCTTCAGCGCCAGACAAAAGCAACCTACCCTCTGGGCAGACAGAGGTTACGAAGTAGCAAGCGAACAGATCACCTTGCACACTGCCGACCGCAGCAAACTCCGCGTGATTGCACCGGTGGCCAGTGGCGAGAACATCACCGCAGAAGAAGTGAGTGGCGGACTCGTGGTACGTGTGGGACGCTTCCCCATCACGTTCCGAAACGGTCAGATTGTCGATAGAGACGGACAGGTTCGATTCGAGCTTAACGCCTTCCGCGCGCCCCACGACAACGACAAGAACTCGTCCGACCGTTGGGACAAGCAGGGACTTCGCAACCTCGTCTGCAAGAACATCAAGCAATCCTACGAGCAAAAGACAGGTGAAGTCATCGTCCACTTCACCAACATCTATCAAGCTCCAGGCTCCACCTTCAGCATCCAGACGGAAGAAACCTTCACCATCCTGAACGACGGAACAGTAGCCATCGAGAGCGACATCGTGCCAAGTGAACGAGGCAGCGAGTTGCCCCGACTGGGTTATCGTGCCATTCTGCCCGAAGGATTCGAGAAGATGCGCTGGTTGGGCAGAGGACCTCACGACAGTTATCGCGACCGCAGCGAGTCGGCCTTCGTAGGTCTATGGGAAAGTACCGTATCGTCGCAATTCGAGAAACAAGTCCTGCCGCAGGAGACTGGCAATAAAGAAGACGTACAATGGCTGGCATTGACGGGCGACAGAGGCTTCGGCATCCTCTTCGTGGCACCAAACAAGATGGCTGCTTCCGCAGGACATTGGGACGACCGACAGTTGTACACCGACCGTCGCAACCGTGTGCGCCATCCCAGCGAAGTGAAGTTCGGCAGGGAGACCTACGTCAACCTCGACGCCTACAACCGTGCCCTGGGCAACAACAGCTGCGGACGCGATGTGATAGACAAGTACAAGATTCCTGCCGGCCCCACACATTTCGCAGTCATTGCAAAAGTGCTCTTCGAGCCGATGAGCAATGAACAATTGGCAGAAGCAGCAAAAATCACTTTGCCTCAAAAAGAGAACGAAGGCCTGAGCAAGTATGATTTCTTCTATGCCGGCGAGCGTCCCGACCACAAGATGTACATTGTCGAAGGTGGAAAGGTTACGTGGAAATACGACGATCCACAAGGGAAAGGTGAGATAAGCGACGCTATACTTCTGAGTGACGGACACGTCCTCATTGCCCATCAACACGGCATCCGCGAGGTCGTTCCTAACAGGAAGACGAAGGACGGCTACAAAACAGTCTGGCAGATGGACACGCCTCAGGGCTACGAAATACACTCCATCCAACCCATCGGCAAGAATAAAGTCCTCTATGTTCAGTGCGGTAATCCGTTCGAAGCCGTAGTGATGGAGATTCCCTCAAAGAAAGAAATCCGCCGCTTCCCACTGCCGTTCCGTAACGGAGGTTCACATGGACAGATGCGTAACATGCGCCTTACTAAGAAAGGAACACTGCTGATGGCATCCTTCGAGTATGGCGCCGTGATAGAATTCGACAGCAATGGAAAGGAACTCGGACGCTGGGAATGTCCCGGAGCTTGGGGTGTGGAAGAGCTGGAGAACGGCAACATCCTTGTAGCGACCAACCAGAGCTATGTCCGCGAGTTTGACAGAAAGGGCGAAGTTGTCTGGGAATGGAACTGGAGACAGCAAGGACCTCTCTCCGTTGTCCGCGTTGGCGACAGGCTTCGCGAAAGCATAAGTGGACAGAAAGCTCATCGTCTGAAGAACGGCAACACGATGATTACCAACTGGCTTAACCCGTGGAGCAACGAGACGAGCGACGCGTTGCAGCCTGCCGTGCAAGCCATCGAGGTCACACCGACCGGCGAAGTCGTATGGCAACTCAAGTCGTGGAATGAACCTGCTGACTTAGGTCCGAGCACGACGATACAGCTTCTTGACGAACCTGTTGACAGGAAGAAACTCTTCTTCGGCGACATCAAATAGAAAAAGTAAACAAGCCCGCAAGTAAACAAGTTGACAAGTAAACAAGTTGGTTGCAATAACTCGTCAACTTGTCAACTTGTCAACTCGCAGGCTCGCAGGCTCGTGAAAAAGTAAAATGGTAAATGATAAAATCGGGAGACAATGTCTCCGGCTGACTTTGGCATTTTGTGCTGTGGCGATGATGGCATCGTGCGGCAAGAAGGAGATACAGACCTTGGCAGAACTGCTGCCGCTCTACACGGCAGAAAACGTTCCTGCTGACGGTCCGAACGAAGATCTCAACCTTGGCGAGAATTTCGGATGGATGTCCGACAAGGAGACCGACCCAAGTTTCCCTGGTGAAGGGCTGGCTCGCTACCCGATGATTTACATCGGCGAGGGTTACAACCGCATCTTCATCATCAATGAAGGAAAGGTCGTGTGGAAATACGACACGGGGCCGGGCAATGAGTTGGACGACATCTGGATGCTTAAGAACGGCGACCTGTTGTTCACACGAATGGGATGGGCTGCGAAGATAACACCCGACAAAAAGGAAGTCTGGCGGTACGACTGCAAGGAAGGTGAGGAGATACACACCATGCAACCCGTGGGCGAAGACCAGTGCCTCATGCTCATCAATGCTTTCCCTGCACGTTTCGTCATGTTCAATCACGTCACAGGAGAAGTGCTTTGGGAGAAAGAATTCGACTTCAAAGTCGAGAGCACTCATGTCCAGAGCCGTAGGTTCCGCATCACAAAAGAGAACACCATCGTGCTTTGTCACCTTGATGAGCATAAGGTCGTCGAGTACGACATGGACTTCAATCCTCTGCGTACAATCAATGTGGACAAGCCGTGGGCAGCTATCCCACTGGAGAACGGGAACCTTCTCATTACGCTCGAGAATGAGAAACGCACTATTGAAGTGGACCGTAATGACAGCATCGTTTGGGAGATTAAGCTCGAGGAGTTGCCCGAGCCTTATCGTCTGGCCGACTGCCAAAGCGTGTGCAGACTACAGAACGGCAACACCATACTTTGCTCGCGTGGCGACGGTGGACGCTGTCCGCAGCTGGTAGAGGTGACGAGGGACAAAGAAGTTGTCTGGGTCGTCAACGACTGGAAAAACCTCGGACCTGCCACGTCTGTACAGATACTTTCAGAGAAGGGCTTCTCTGAGAACCCTGGAGAACTGACAAGATGAAAAAAGACCCCTCTAAATCTCCCCGTAAAGGGGAGACTTTCTCCCTCCCTTTACGGGAAGGCTGGGGTGGGTCTTTAAATAGTAAATCGTCAAATAGTAAATATAAAAGATGAACTACCAATTAAAACTGTTGCTCATCGTCGTTCTGTCGTGTGCGGGCAGTCTGGACGTCAGTGCAAAGAAGCGCACTGCACCGGCGACGAGGCGTGAGATGCTCGGGGAGATGCTCGACGGCAAGAGTCTGTCGGGCTATGTGCCAACAGCTTTCTTCATGCACTTTCCTGCCGGTCGCGGACGCGATGCGGTCTATTACCACGTCAGACACTTCTGCCGCACCGGTGTTGACTTACTGAAGATACAGTTCGAACAGCACCAACCCAACTTCAAGCCGGAGAAGGCAGAAGACTGGCAGAGGATTCAGCCTTTGCCACGCGACTTCTATGCGCCGACAGTGGAGGTGGTGAAGGATGTCTATGACATAGTAGGACAGGAAGTAATGGTTATTCCGACGGTCTATTCTGCCTTCCAGACGCTCCGCATGCAAATAGGAATCCCATCCGTCATACGTTGGGCGAAGGAAGACCCCGAACAGGTGTTGCGTGCGCTGAGAATATACAACGACGCGTTGCTGGACTTCGTGAGGGACTGCAAGGCATTGGGCATCGACGGCTTCTTTATGCCTACTCAGGGCGGAGAGAACATCTACAACGAAGTTCCCGGCTTCTTCGAGACCTTCATACGCCCGTTCGACATGGAACTTATGACGGAATGCACCACCGGCACACACTGCAACATCCTGCACATCTGCGATTGGGAAGGCCCCTACGACGACTTGTCCGCCTTCACATCCTACCCTGGTGAAATCGTGAACACACCTAACATTGTGGGTGGAAAAGCCTTCACTCCCACCGACGCATCGAAGCTCTTCGGACGCATCGTGCTGGGAGGCCTGGAGCGTAAGGGCATCATTGTGAAGGGGAAGCCCGAAGAAGTGACGGCAGAAGTGAAGCGAGTGCTGAAGTCCCATCCCAAACAATTCATGCTGGGAGCAGAGTGTACGATAGACAATAAGACAGCCATCGAGAACATCCGTGCAGCAGTCCGGACGGCACACGGCAAGTAAAAAAAAGAAAACGAGACACAAGTAATCGGTAAACGAGACACGAGTAATTTGTAAACGAGACACGAGTAATTTGTAAACGAGACACGAGTAATTTGCAAACGAGACACGAGTAAAGAATCAGCCACCCGTCAGACGTTGCCACTCGGCACACGAAGTTCGGGAAGAAAAGAAAGAAGAAACGATGAAGAAGTATCTAATCCTCCTGGCAGCCATGAGTGTGTTGCTACCCCTGAGTTCGCAGGAAACGAGCGTCATCTACCTGTCCGGTACGGACAAGGACCACACGAAGGACTGGCAGTTCTTCTGTACCGACGGCGCACGTGCCGGCAGCTGGACCACCATCCCCGTGCCGTCGTGCTGGGAACAGCAAGGCTTCGGCGCCTACAACTATGGGCACGACCGCGACCCGCATCACGAGCAGGGACTCTACCGCACGACATTCGAGAGTCCGAAAGAGTGGAAGACGCAGAGCGTCTGGCTCGTGTTCGAAGGCGTGATGACCGATGCCGAAGTCAAGGTGAACGGCATTCTGGCAGGGCCGATACACCAAGGTGCCTTCTACCGCTTCAAATACGACATCTCTCCTCTGCTCAACTTCGGCGGAACAAATACGCTGGAAGTGACCGTAAGCAAAGAATCTTCCAACCGAAGCGTCAACGAAGCCGAGCGAAGAGCCGACTACTGGATATTCGGAGGCATATTCCGTCCCGTCTATCTTGAAGTGCAGCCGAAGACCTTCATTAACAATGTAGCCATCGACGCACGCCATGATGGAAGGTTCAGGGCGAATGTGAGAATTAGAAATTTAGAGAATAAGAAAATTAAGGGGAACAAGAAGTCCAGCCTTTCCATCGACGTGGTACTGGAGGACTTGGAAGGCAATGTCGCGGCAAGACTACCGCAGAAGGAGGTGGTATGCGACAGCATAGTCAGCCTGGAACTGCAGGCAAATGCGCCGAAAGCATGGACCTCGGAGACACCCAACCTCTATGTGGCACGCTTCACACTTTGGGACGGAAAGAAGCCTCTGCACGTCTATCGCCAGCGTTTCGGCTTCCGCACCATCGAGTTTCGCCAGCGCGACGGGTTCTATGTCAACGACGTGAAGGTGAAGTTCAAAGGTGTCTGCCGCCACACTTTCTGGCCGGAGAGCGGCAGAACAAGCAGCAAAGACCTTGCCATCGAAGATGTAAACCTCATCAAGGACATGAACATGAATGCCGTACGTATGAGCCACTACCCGCCCGACACGTATTTCCTCGACGTGTGCGACTCGCTTGGTCTCTACGTCATAGACGAGCTTGCCGGCTGGCAGAGTGCCTACGACAGCACGATGGCCTGCCGTCTGGTGCCCGTTATGATAGAGCGCGACGTGAACCACCCCAGCATCGTCATCTGGTCCAACGGCAACGAAGGAGGCTTCCCACGAGCCGCCAGACCGCTCTACGCACTTTGCGACATACAGAAGAGGCAGGTCGTGGAGCCATGGTCTAACTACGACGGCGTTGACACTCACCATTATCCCAAGTACGGACCCACGGCAGAAAAGGCATCGCGAGGCAATGTTGTCTATATGCCGACCGAGAGTCTCCACGGACTTCACGACGGAGGTCACGGTGCCGGCCTGTATGACTATTGGGAAGTTCTGCGCAGGGAACCTACAGCGGCAGGGCAGTTCCTATGGAACTTGGCAGATGAAGGCGTGGTGCGACACGACTTGCGCGACAGCATAGATGTCTTCAACGACAAAGCCCCCGACGGCATACTTGGTCCGCATCACGAGAAGGAAGGCTCCTTCTATGCCATCCGGGAGGTATGGTCGCCTGTGTTCGTGGCCAAACCAGACTTCTCAAGTTTCGACGGCACACTCGTCGTCTCCAACCGTTATCACTTCACCAACCTCAACACCTGCACGTTCCTCGCACGTCTTCTCAGGTACGAACACCCCATGAAAGCAGAGAAGCCGAAGGAGGTGACTATGGCAGCGGCGGCTCCCGACCTTGCCCCCTGGACCGAAGGAGGGAAGATGCGACTGCCCTTGCCTGCTGACTGGAAGACCTACGACGTGCTTTCTCTGACCGCAAAAGATGCCGAAGGCAAGGAGATCATGACTTGGACATGGCCCATCAGCACGCCGGCAGACCTCACGGAAAGAGTGCTTCGCGAGCAGACGAAAAGTGAGAAGAACCGCCTGCGCCTGACCGAAGGGAAGAAAGCAGCCGACGCACAGGTGGAAGAATCGAAAGACGTGCTCAGCGTCCGCACTTCCGATGTCGATGTTTCCTTCGACAAACGGACCGGCAGGATTTCTTCTCTGAAGTTAGGCGAAAAGACCATTCCCCTGACGAATGGACCTCGCTTCGTCGGTATCAATCCACAGTTCAAGCAATTGCTCCACAAGGCTTCGTCGGAAGGTTATCAGGTGGAGGCCGTCTATGAGGAGGGCGCACAGATAACCTTCACCATCAGCCGAGACGGACTCATCCGACTGGACTACAGTTACAAACTCAACGGTGACTTCGACTTCGCTGGCATAACATTCGACTATCCCGAAGAACTCGTCGAAGGTGCTGACCTGCTGGCAGACGGCCCCTATCATGTGTGGAAAAACAGGATGCGAGGCGTGAACTTCGCACTGCATCAGAAGGAGTACAACAACACCATCACAGGTCAGACATGGGATTATCCCGAGTTCAAGGGGTATTATTCACACTTCGCAGGCATACAGTTAAAGGCGCGTGGCGAGGCATCCTTCAGGGTGCTTTCAGCCACCGAAGACTTGTTCCTGCACCTCTTCACTCCGCAGAAACCCATCCACATGTCGAAGAACGTGGACCCACCATTCCCCGACGGACAGATCTCCTTGCTCAACTGCATCCCTGCCATCGGCACCAAGTTCTCACGTGCATCCGAGGAAGGCCCCGAAGGCAGCAAGGCACACTTCGCAGACCAGACAATCAAAGGAAGAATCTATCTGATGAGGAATTGAAAGAACTGACGACAAAGGATTTTTGAAGTAACATAATTATATCTATATATCCAAATGATGAACCATAAACTGAACATTGCTGCCCTGCTGCTGCTCGTCACATCTCAAACCCTGGGACAAGGCACATGGGACAAGACCAAATGGTCCAAAGCAGAGCCCTACAGAGAGAACCTCGCCGAGGACTTCACATGGAAACCCGGACCGAGCAACCAGCCAGAAGGTGTGGCAAGAGGCATCTTCCCAGGCCGTGTTGTTATGACACGCGACCCTGAAGCTGCACGTTGGCCAGGCCGATGGAACGTAGAAAAAGACCAATGGTTTCTCGACAAATACACCGATGCCGACCGTTGCGAGAAGATGCTTTCCACAGCCATCCAGTGCCTCACGGGAGCGAAGAACGACAAGATGGCTTGGCAAAAAGCCTTCCTCTTCCACAACCAAGAGGTGCGCGGACTGAAGAAAGGATACAGCAAGGGCGAAGTCGTCGCCGTGAAAATTAACCTCAACAACAGCAGTTCCAACAAACGTGACAATCAAAGTGACGCAACTCCGCAGATGACACTTGCAGTGGTTCGCGGACTCGTCAAAGCAGGAGTTCCCCAACAGGACATCATCATCTACGACGTAAAACGTCAGATCTATGCCCAGTTGTTGAGTCGCATCTGGCAGGAATACCCGGACGTTCGGTTCGTACAGGACGGCGAAGCACGACGCGACCAACCGCTCAACCCCAAGTATGGCACGCACCAAGGCATCGAAGCTGCCGAGTGGGTGGAAGGCATCGAATATACTTCCGGCCACTTCAACGAGGCAAAACTCATCGCCCGACAGGTGAAAGACGCTACTTACATTGTCAATCTTGCCATGCTGAAACTGCACTCCTATCCATATAATTATATGGAAGACGGCGACAACGGGCAGACTGCCATTACAATGTCCTCGAAGAACCATGCCGGCAGCATCAAAGGTACACCCGAGTTGCACCAATGGATCAACTCCACAGATATCCATCGACGACAACACGTCGAACATGGTTACAACCCTCTTGTCGATTTGGAAGCATCGCCGAATCTCGGCAGGAAGACGCTCCTCTATCTTCTGGACGGCCTCTACTGCGGTCGGAAATGGCGCACTTATCCTTTGCACTTCCCTAACGCTCCGTTCTTCAACAAGACAGAACCCTACGAGAATCCCGAATGGCCTGCTTGCCTGTTGGCCTCCTTCGACCCCGTCGCCTTGCAAAGTGTCGGGCTTGACATCATGTATGCACAGAGCTTGAACAATCGCGAGCCTGGTTACTACAACGTGCCTCGCATCATGCTTCGCGACATGGCCGACGACATCTTGCACGAGATGGCTACTCCCGACAAGACACCTTCCGGCACTGTCTATATGCAGGAAGGCAAACCTATTCCCAGCCTTGGCGTGTTCGAGCACTGGAACGATCCTGAACAAATGCAGTACTCCCGCAACCTCGATCCCAAACATGGCAAGGGTATCGAGTTCATCTACATCGGGCCAAATGGCAATGACGGGTCGTCAATGGCGGGTGGAAATATTTCCCTCGTGCCTTCCACACCTTCCGAAGCACCCGACTACTTCTGCACTTGGAACAGCCAAGGCTACCTCGCAAGCTACACGAGCACAGAAGACCTCCGTCGCATGATGACCGAAAAGAGTCTGTTTGGGCACGATGCCTTCGAGCGTTGGGTAGGCTTCTATCCACAGGTGAGAGGCGACCTCTACTTTGTTCTCGACGACTCTTGGGACATTCCTGCTGACGCAAACTACCAGAACGACAACCCTTACATCGGCATGTTGGAGCTCGACACGTCGCGTTTCCCATCGTTCAAGGGCAATCCTGAGCAGCGTATGAGGCAGCTTGCCGACAGCATCGAAGCCAACGGTTGGAAAGGACTCGGCCTCTGGGTCAGCCCACAGAAAGCTCCCAAACTCGCTCAGATGGACGAGGAAACGTTCTGGGAGAACAGGCTCAAGACGGCTGAAGCTGCGAGAGTAAGGTACTGGAAGGTCGATTGGGGACAGCGAGACCGCGACGACAACTTCCGTCGTGACATAGCGGAGAAGGCACGAACCCTGGCGCCTCACCTTGTTCTGGAGAACGCCCTGAAGGGAGAGTATGTGCAGTTCAGCGACGCCTTCCGCACCTACGACGTGGAAAACATCATCTCCCAACCTGTCACGATACAACGTGTCTGGGAACTCCTGTCCTTCAAAGCCGGGGATAGAGCCAAGGGAATCATCAACTGCGAAGACGAACCTTACATAGCAGCAGGCATGGGATGTGCCATTGGCGTTATGCGTCATCCTTACGTCGGCACGCTTCCCAACGGACGAAAGGACCATGTTTTCCCTGAAACGGTACGCGACTTGAAGCGTCGCCTCGACGAGGTGGTACGTGCGGTGCGTTGGCACAGGATAGCCATGCCGTTCGGCGTGGATGGCAACGTACAGACGGATACGGCACGTCTGCATGACTATTGGACATACCAGCAAGAGGAAAGCTGGATGCAACGCAAGGATGGAGAGCACGTGAAGGGTGATGCTCCGTCGCGCATCAGCAGAGGTATGCCCTTGCCAGTCGTGGAGAGTACCGATGCAGAGCGTCCGTTTGTCCTTGCTTCAAGATACCCCAACGGCGCTACAGCCGTGGCAACCATCGGACGCACCATCGACCGTCGCTACGTAAGTCTTCCCGTCAACATCAGTTTCGAGGCAGGTCGTTTCGACGCTCCCATCGGGCTTTTCGGCGTGATGGGCGACGTCACGATACACTTCCCCACCCTGCCCGACAAGTTCCGGCTCTATGCACAAGACCTGAAGGCTGACAAGGCGGAGGACATCACAAAGAAGGTCAGCCGCAAAGGGTCCAGCATTACACTCCCTGCCGCACTCCTCAAGCGCATCGGACTCAGTGCTGCCGCTCCTGGAGACAAGTCCGATCCCGCACTCGTCCTACAGGTCGTGACAGGAAAATAAAGAAACAAGAAAACAAGAGAATGAAAGTATAAAAGCATATATCCACATTATTATCTAACCAAAAACAAACCACACATGACAAAATCATTGTTATTTGTTTGTGCCATGCTCGGCACAAGCCTTTGCACATCTGCTGCGGACAAGAAGGAGACGCTGGTGTCTCCGAACGGAAACGTGAAGCTCGAAGTCACGGTAGGCGAGCGTCTCACCTACAGCACCTACCTTGCCGGCGAACAACTCCTGAAGGATTGTCCACTGAGCCTGCAGGTTGGGAAAGAGACATTTGGGCAGAACCCAAAGCTGAGCGGAACGAAGCGCATGAAGGTGGACGAGGTGATTCGACCCGTCGTGCCGTTGAAGTTCGCCGAAGTTCCCAATAAGGCAGAGCAGCTGACGCTCACCTTCAAGGGTGGAATCTCAGTGGATTTCCGTGCCTACGACAATGGCATCGCCTACCGCTTCAGCATCAATAAGGGCAAAGGCTCTGTGGATGTCGTGAGCGAAGGCCTTGAGCTCAACCTGCCGACTGCTTTCACGGCTCACGTCTCCAAGACAGGCGGCTTCGGCACATCATACGAGAATCCCTACACGCACATCTCCACTGCCGACTACAAGGCTGGCGACGAGATGACCTACCTGCCTGTTCTGCTGGAGAGTCCTAAGGGCACGCTGATGCTCATCTCTGAGAGCGACGTGCGCGACTACCCGCACATGTTCCTCAAACCTGTAGGCGGGAACGGCTTCACAGCAACCTTCCCCAAATCTCCCGAGACATGGGAACCCAGCGGAGACCGTGGATGGAGGGTGACAAAGGAGCGTGACTGCATTGCTCGCACCGACGCGAAGCGCACCCTGCCCTGGCGATTTGCCGTCATCGGCTCTGACAAGACCATCGCTGAAAACCAGATGGAAGTCATCCTGGGAGGCAAGTGTGAGCTCGACGACACGTCGTGGATCAAGCCCGGCAAAGTGAACTGGGACTGGTGGAACCACTGGACTGTATGGGACGTGGACTTCGAGACGGGCATCAACAACGATACCTACAAGTACATCATCGACTGCGCTTCGAAGTTCGGCGTGGAGTACATCCTGCTGGACGAAGGTTGGAACAAGCGCGTGCAAGACCCCTTTACGACGCGCGACGAGATAGACGTGAAGGAACTCGTCGAATATGGTGCAAAGAAGAACGTCGGCATTGTGCTCTGGCTCTCGTGGCTCACCGTCGAACAGCACATGGACCTCATCCCCTTCTATGCAAAGATGGGCGTGAAAGGGCTGAAGATTGACTTCATGGACCACAGCGACCAATGGATGGTGAACTTCTACGAAAGAGTGGCACGCGAGTGCGCCAAGAACAAGCTCCTTGTGGATTTCCACGGCTCGTTCAAGCCTGCAGGACTGGAACAGCGCCTTCCCAACCTCATCAGCTACGAGGGTGTGCGCGGCCTGGAGCAGGGCGGTGGCTGCCGTCCCGACAACAGCATCTGGCTGCCCTTCATGCGCAATGCCGTCGGCCCCATGGACTTTACGCCTGGCTCGATGCAGAGTGCACAGCCGGAGGACAACCGTGGCACGGGCTCGATGCCGATGGGTAGCGGCACTCGTGCTTACCAGATGGCTCTCTACGTCTGCTTCGAGAGTGGCGTGCAGATGTTGGCAGACAGTCCCACACGCTATCTCCGCGAGGAGGAATGCACACGCTTCATCGCTTCTGTACCCACAACATGGGACGAGACACGTGTGCTCGCGGCCAAAGCCGGCAACTATTATGTCGTGGCAAAACGCAAAGGAAGCGAGTGGTTCATTGGTGGAATCACAGGCGACAAGGCACAGGAAATTGAGGTTTCTCTCGACTTCATTGGCGGGAACAAACATCTCACAGCCTTCCAGGACGGCAGAAACGCCCACCGTATTGCTGTCGATTACAAGCGCGTAGAACAGAATGTCACCCCGCAGACCAAGCTGAAGCTCCACCTTGTCCGCAACGGTGGCTGGTGCGGTGTGATAAAGTAAGACCATTTCAACACAGAATTCAACATGGATTGCAAGACAAGATACATGGCCTCTGAGCAGCGGTATGCCGACGAGAGCCTATATGTCAGATGCGGACAGAGCGGTGTGCTGCTGCCGAAAGTAAGCCTGGGGTTCTGGCATAACTTTGGAGGCGTCGACCCTTACGAGAGGAGTCGTGCCATTACACAGTATGCCTTCGACCATGGCATCACACATTTCGACCTCGCTAATAACTACGGACCGCCATACGGCTCTGCCGAGGAGACGATGGGCAGGCTGATGGACGACGACTTCCGACCCTATCGCGACGAGCTTTTCATCAGTAGCAAGGCGGGCTACGATATGTGGCCCGGCCCCTACGGCAACTGGGGATCGCGCAAATACCTCATGGCCAGCCTCGACCAGAGTCTGAAGAGGATGCACCTGGACTACGTAGACCTCTTCTACAGCCACAGGCTCGACCCCGTGACACCTCTGGAGGAGACGCTCCAGGCATTGGTAGACATCGTCCGCTCCGGCAAGGCCCTCTACGTAGGCATCTCGAACTGGCCGCTCGAGCCCTTGCGTATCGGCGAGAAGTATCTGCGCGAACATGATGTGCCTCTGCTTATCTATCAGGGCAGGCTCAACATGATAGACAAGAAGCCGATGGAGCAGGGAATACTGGACTTCTGCCGAGAAAAGGGCGTGGGCTTCATTGCCTTCTCGCCCTTGGCACAGGGCCTGCTCACAGACCGCTATATGAACGGCATCCCGGCCGACTCGCGTATGGCACGAGAGCACTTCCTGAAGTCCGAACGCCTCACGCCGGAACTCACCGACTACGTCTTGAAGTTGAGGGAAAAGGCAAAGGCCGAGGGGCACTCCACTGCCGAAGAAGCCCTCAGATGGGTACTGGCTCAGGAAGGCGTGACGTCCGTCCTCATCGGTGCAAGCTCTACGAAACAGCTGGAGCAGAACTTGCGTTGCGTGGCAAACTGACAAATGAAGGCGCACCGAGGTGTGTCTGCCAATGAACACCGACAGGTGTAACGACCAAAGACCTGTAGATATCCGACCGGACATCTGCAGGTCTTTTTTCTTTCTCCTCATGAGAAGTCCGCAAAGTTCTCTTGAGAAGTTTGAGCCCATTCGCGATGGGTGATTTAGATTTATGAGAGAAACCGACGATATTTAAGAATAAAATCGTATCTTTGCAACCGAAACATCAAAGGAATCATGCCAGGAAGCCATCATCTTTCTTCTCACGACAGACTCTTCCGCCTCTGCATAATGTTGCTGATGTTCTGCGGCTTGCCGGTCGCCGGCTTCAGTGACCATGACCGGGCAGGAAGCAACGGCAAAACGGCGAGGGAAGAATATGTCGCCCAGGGTGATGGCACGGCCTGCCCCATGATGCTTGAGCAGAAAGAGATGATGCCGGCGGGCTTCGTCATCACTGCGAAGACTGGGGAACGTATAGGCACTTCACGCCCCGTCCGACTCATCCCGACTCATGGTGGCAAGTCCAACAGGACGTCGGGTCGACTGACTTCAGCAGGTTCCGCCTACCATTCCATACTTCACGCCCTGCTCCTTCACCTGTCCTGTGGCAGCACACGAGCCAGGGTTGCGTCTCCCCGCTTCTATTACGTCATCGCGTTGAGACGCATTCTTTGTTAGACGATACACGACCTTTCCTACTGCGAGTTTGTAGAAAGAAACGGCTGCGTCTGGTGATGCAACCGCGATTCATCGTATCACTAACAAAAAACCACTAATAATGTCGAACATCAAGACTCTGGAGATGGCAGGAGCTGTCTCCTCGAAGAACTATATCAGTATCAAGAAATCATTCCTCGGGCTCAGTGAAAAGGTCATCTACGAGCCGACAAGCAGCAGGGTGAGAGCCGTCAGGCAAGAATACTCCGCCGATGAGGGCAAGCAGCTGGAACAGCTAATGTCGCTCCCCCTAAGCAGGCTGGAAGCAGAACTCAACGCGAAAGGCAAGCCCGCCACTTCTGCCGTGGGCAGCTACCAGCTGCAAGCCTGCCTGAGCGACGACCGCCAATTCTGTGCCGTGCAACTGTTTCGCTTCTACGACTTCATGTATCATCCGCTGAGCGACCCTCGCTTCTTTGAGGGGAAAGAGGCAGAGACAGTCTCCAAGTTGCTTGGTTGACGCTGACGCATGAGCCGGTGAACCGTTCTCCGGTCAGCGGACGAAGATGGGAAGGAGAGCCTAAGGCAACGCCTGTCTTCATGTAATTGACCGCAGACATTCCTCGCCTCCGTCGGCTGATGCATCAAGGAGGGTTGTTTGCAGGTTCATGATGCTGCAATTGCAGGTTCATGAATATTCAATTGCAGGTTCATGAACCTGCAAAGGATGCATTATGCTATGTCGGGCGATGCGGCTGGCTGGAGAAAGAAAATCCGCGTGCCTCGACGAGTATCGTGGCACGCGGACTTTTTCCGACCTCCCTGTTGCCGGACCAAGGCAACGCGGTTTGCCTTCGTGGTTCAGCCAGTTTTTTATGGGATGGGAGTCGTCAGCGCAGCTTTCAGGGCGTTAATCTCCTCCTGAGTCATGCCGTTGTCAAGCAGGAACTTGGAGAAAGCCGTTGCGTAGTCAACATCAGAAAGATCACCTTCCTCGGCGCCTGCATAGAACGCCAGACACGGGTTGAGCCGCAGCTCCCGCAGCACATAACATGTTATGGCATCGTCTTCCCGATTAATATGATAATAGTTCTCATACGTCTTCAGGTAGTCGTCGGCCATCTCATCGTATGTTGCTCCGCAAAGTCCCTCGAGCAGCGCGCACACATATCCCGTGCGGTCCTTCCCCTCCATGCAGTGAACATCGTATGGAGCAGGGTGCGACGGGAGTTCCTTCAGCGCAGCAACCATCAGGTTGACGAATTCGTCGGCTGCTGGGTCGGCCTTGAGCGGACACAGAATCACGTCGCCGTTATCCCACCGCAAGCGGCTGTATGGGGGCATGTCGGCATAGTAGGACTGCATCTTCGCCTCGGTGTCGGCAAGGTTGAGGATAGTCTTCACATGGTTCTGCTCCAGATAATCCGACACATAAAAAGCGCGGCTGAGCTCATTAGAGAATGGTGACGACGTGCGATGCAGTACGCCCGGGGCGATGCTGCCGGCACTTACGGCACGGGCATTGGCAAATTCCTCGTCGGAATTATAGTCGTTGCGGTCGAAGCCATACGTCATGCTTAGGGCCTTCTGCACATCGTCCATGCCTCCCTTCTCCTTCATCGTGATGACTACACGCTGCCCCTCTAACCCTCTCAACTCCTCTGGCAATCCGACGTTATTAGCCGTAAAGCATACCGAGGGATAGGTGGGATAGGCCACACAAAGGTAAACACCAGTGAGGGCATAGAAGCCATCGTAGTAAGGCATGTCAATGGTCTGGCCATTGACAGTAATGGTGACGACGTCGCCCAAGGTGAATCCGGCCTTTTTCATATCGGCCGACGTGAAACTCAACATTGCAGCGCCGAACTCATTATACGATACAATCTTGCCCTCGATAACAGGCGTTTGCACGCCTTCACCGCCGTCGTCATTGTCGCTGCACGACGACATCACGGACATACAACTGAGAAGAAGTAAGAGGAGGGTCGACTTACATAGGCTCTGCAACGAGGCAGAAGCGTGCGGTTCAAGCTGGACTTCTTTCATGATAATTCTGGTTTATTGTGAATAATACAATAGGATGCAGTGCATTGTTCCTTAGAGTTGTTGGCGGTGCACACCTGAATCATTGACACAGAACTGCATCCAGGACTTTGGCAACATATACCTTGGATTAGTTTGAGCCGCAACCGCCACAGCCTTCGCAACTGCCACCGCTGCAACCGCCGCCACAATTGCCTCCACAACCCGTAATCTGATTCAGGGCGTCGCGTATCTCTTCGTTCGTGGCTTCGCGACTTTCCGTCACTTCGCCCACGAAGTTGAGGCTCTTGCCTGCAAGGGGATGGTTGAGGTCGACGACTATTGACTCTTCACCAATCTCGACGATAGTGCCGTTGAAGCGAGCTCCATCGGCACTGCTGAGAGGCACTACGGCCCCTTCGAAGATGAAGCGTGGGTCGAGCTTGCCATTGATTTCAAACGCCCCCCGAGGGAGTGCCTGCTTCCCTGCCTCGTCGTATTCGCCGTAGGCATCACTCGGAGGAAGCGTGAAGTCGAACTTGTCGCCAACCCTCAACGGCACAATCTGAGCCTCGAAGGCATCGAGCGTCATGCCCAAAGCACTGATGAAGACAAAAGGGTCGCCTTCGGCTGTTTCTTCCACAAGTTCCGGCTTACCCTCCGAAGCACTCGTGTAGAGCTTATACATCACGGCAATGTACTTGTTTTGATTCTCTGCTGACATTCTTATTTTATTTACTATTTAGAGATTTATGGTTTGCCATTTATGTTTTCTTGTGCAAATGTATGAAAAAACTACGAACTATGAATTATGCTTTATGAATTATTTTATATCTTTGCAGGAAAACTTATGAAAGTAAAATCGTTTCTGACGCTGAGCTTGGCCATACTTCTATGCGGAACGACGACCTATGCACAGCAGGATTCATTCCTCGACAAAGTCAATCTCTACATTGGCACTGCCGACGACTACGGGCAGATGACGCCAGGAGCAACGGTCCCCTACAGCCAAATACAGGTCTGCCCCGATAGCAAGCCTCGTCAGCATCCAGGGTACGACTACGAAGTGCCTGCGATATCAGGCTTCAGCATCAATCGCCTCTCGGGTGTCGGCGGCAGTGGTTGCGGCGGTAATGTCTCCCTGATGCCAGACTTGACAGGTCAGGATGTCAGGCTCCTCAAGTACACGGAAGTAGCAAAACCTGGCTACTACAGCGTTCAGTTAAGTAACGGCGTCTGGTTCACGGCAACGGCAGACCGAAGGATGGCTGTGGAGCGTTTCAGCTTCCCTGATGCCAAGAAGGCTGTCCTCCTGCTCAATCCGCGTTCTGCTTTCGACAAGATATTCGCCGCCAGCTTTGAACAGAAGTCTCCGCAGATGGGACAGGGCTTTGCTGAATGCGCCAACACATGCGGCCGCGGGCATTATCTCCTCCATTACCGCCTTTATACAAGTTCGCCTTTCGTGCTCGACACGATAGCCGACGGACGTAAGCGCCTCACCTTCCCCGAGTTGTCGGCACGATATGTTGAGGTCCGAGTCGTCGTTTCGACAGGACTTGCCGACGAACTGGACAAGATGAGCGAGCAGGCTGTATGGCGGACAGACTTCCAGACAATGGCAGAGCGAGCCCAGCGTCAATGGGAACGTTTGCTGTCGGCAGTTGAGGTGGAAGGCGGTACGGCAGATCAGCAAACCATCTTCTATACATCTTTATATAGAACATTCCACAGCCCGTTCCAAGTCACGGACCGTCTGATGACGCAATACCTCGGCACGGATGGCAAGATGCACGAGGCAAAGGGCTTCCAGTACTACAGTTCCTGGTCACTATGGGACACGTACCGCACGAAGTTCCCCCTCATCACGCTCCTCGATGCGAGCCGTTCTTCCGACATCATGCAGTCGCTCTGCCAGCTATACATAACAGGCAAGAAGGACTGGAGCACTGATTACGAATGTGTGCCGACCGTTCGAACCGAGCACGCCATAGCTACACTCCTGGACGCCTATCGCCAGGGCATCAGCATCCCGACACTTCGCAACGCCTATCCCGGCATGGTGAAAGAAGTGAAGAGGCTCAGCCTGAAGAGTCCCGACCAATGTCTCGAAGCCAGCGGCGACTTTTGGGCTCTCGGACAATTAGCTGAGGAACTGGGCATGAAGGAAGATGCCTTGACCTGGGCAAAACGAGGAGAGGAAATCTTCGACAGCATATGGCCTAAGGAATTTCAGCACATCGACGAGACATTTACCAAGATGAAAGGCAACGGGCTCTATCAGGGCACACGATGGCAATACAGATGGGGCGCGCCGATGTACCTGCCGCGAATGATAGAGATGGCAGGCAAGAAAGAACTCGGCGAACAGCTGCAGAGGTTCTTCCGCGAGGAGCTATACAACCAGGGCAATGAACCGGACATCCACGTGCCGTTCCTCTTCGGCCGTCTCGGGATGCCTCAGAGGACGGAAAGCATTGTCAGAAGCCTTGCCACGGAAAGCATCACCCATCGTTATGGCGGCAATGACGCCTACCCCACCCCATTCGTCGGCTGTGCCTTCGTGAACCAACCCCGCGGATATTGCCCGGAGATGGACGAGGACGACGGTGCCATGAGTGCCTGGTACGTGTTTGCCAGCATTGGCATGTACCCGCTTGTCGTGGGCGAGGCCGTATACGAGCTCTTCCCTCCCCTGTTCGACAAAGTCACCCTTCACCTCGATGCCGACCGCCAGACGACTGTCACCATCTGCAAGGACGAGGGAGCAGGAAGCAAAGGACTGGTGAAGCGCGTCACCTGGAACGGCAAAACGCTCCCCGACTTCCGCATCTCCGTAGGAGAACTCAAGAAAGGCGGCACGCTGACGTTCGTCTACTGAGACTTACTTTCTGACTATTTCATAAACAATTCCTTACATTATCCAATTATCTCTCATGAAGAAGTTTTTCATCCTTCCATTCACCCTGTTCCTCATTTCTCCGTTCATCCTCACCTCTTGCGGGCCTCAGAAGACCGGGAGTCAAGACTCCGTCCAGACCGAACAAGCTGACGCCGGGGTTCGCAGCCTGCCAGACTACAACTATACCGATTCATTGAAGCAAGGCAGCCACAACGTCATATATACCATCACCAGCAAACCCGACGAGGAACTGCCCGAGGTGGTCGACGAAGATGGAGTGAAGTACAAGGACAACCGCTTCCGGCTTCACATCACGAAGGACGGCAAGCAGCTCTTCGACCGCAGCTTCACAAAGGCTGATTTCAAGACTCACCTGCCGCAAGACTTCAAGAAGTTCGGCATCATGGACGGGATGCGATTCAGTCATGCTGAGGAGGGGAAACTCTATTTCAACACCTGCGTCAGCTTCCCCGAAAGCGACATGTCGTGCCCATTCCTCCTCACCATTGGTCCCGACGGCAGTTACACCATCACTCCCGACATATCCTTCGGCGAGGAAGACGAAGATTTCCCAAGCATTTAGCAACCTCCCTCTCGCACTGGGACAAAGTGACAGGGTGTAAGCAAAAAGCAGATTTTGCTTACACCCTGTTTTCTGACAAACCTCGCGGAAACGTCTAAAACGGTCTCGGACAAGGTCAGAGTCATTTCTCCAAAAAGACGCGCTTAAAACGAAGACATTTCGCAACACACTGATTTACAGCACGAAGTTCTTCTCTCCTAACTTTCAATTCGTCATTTACATGTATGGTTTTGCAAAGAGCACCTTGCAAAACCCGTACTTTTCACCCGTTTTTGCACACTTTTTCACGGGATTCTTCACCCGACTTTACACGAGGAAATTTCAAACGGGACGCGTCGACTTTGCAAACGGGACACGTCGACTTTGCAAACGTCACGTGTCGCATTGGCAAGATCGACGTGTTTCGAGCCCTTTTTTGACACTTCTGCAGAGTGTGCAAAAAGAGCAATATGAAAGCAAAACAAGGGAAAAACTGACTCGGCAGACAACTATAAATTGTGAGCAGAAGCCGTCTCATACTGTCGCAGCACAGCAGCAACGGCGGTCATATCCGGCACGACAATGTCGGCTCCTGCATCTCTCAGCAGGCTGTCCTCCAGGGGGCCTGTGTTGGCGGCAACGGTGAAGATGCCGGCACCCTTTGCAGATTCCACGCCGAGCGGCGCGTTCTCCACGACGACGGCTTTTGCAGCTTCGACTCCCGCCTTCTCCAATCCCATCAGATAGGGCTCGGGATGTGGCTTGCCGTGCTTGACGTCGAAACCCGTCACCATCAGTTCTTCGCGGAAGAAACCCGGGTAATGCGACTCAAGTCTTTCCAAGAGAGAGACTTGCGCGCTGCCCGTGACGAGGACGATTTTGCAGCCGAGTTCCTTGGCGGCAGTCAAGGCTTCGAGTGCTCCGCGCATAGGCTTTGCCTCCGGGCAAGTGTTGAAGACCTGCGTCTTGGCTTGATAGATGCGTTCCGTCTCTTCCTCCGTAGCATCGCGTCCCCAGTAACGTTGAGTCAGGATATTGATGGTTCCGCTGCCAGTCCTGCCTTCGTGCAGGTAGGCTTCATAGGGCGTCATCTGCAATCCGAACTGCGTCATGGCGTGCGACCACGCAAAGGCATGGTTCGGCATACTGTTGAACAGTACGCCGTCCATGTCAAAAAGCACAGCCTCTGGCAGAGGCATCATAGTCTTGCCTTGATTGCTTCCGTCTCAGCTTCGTAGCCAGGTTTGCCAAGCAGAGCAAACATGTTCTTCTTGTAAGCCTCAACTCCGGGCTGGTTGAACGGGTTAACGCCAAGGATGAGACCGCTCACGCCACAAGCTTTCTCGAAGAAATAGATGAGCTGACCGATGTAGTATTCGTTGAGGCGAGGCACGACGACGCGCATGTTAGGCACTCCACCATCGACGTGAGCCAGCTGAGTTCCGAGCTCGGCCATCTTGTTCACCTCGTCCACGCGCTTTCCTGCAAGGAAGTTCAAGCCGTCGAGGTTCTCGTCGTCACTGGGGAAAAGCAGCTTGTGCTCCGTTTCTTCCACGCTGACAACAGTTTCGAAGATGCTGCGTTCACCTTCCTGAATCCACTGACCCATTGAATGAAGGTCGGTCGAGAAGTCAACGGCAGCAGTGAAGATACCCTTGTGGTCCTTGCCTTCGCTCTCACCATAGAGCTGCTTCCACCATTCGTTCATGTAGTGGAGTTTAGGCTGGAAGTTGACAAGAATCTCTATCTTCTTGCCACTCTGGTAGAGAGCGTTGCGCACGGCTGCGTATTGCAGGCAAATGTTCTGCTCAAAAGGAACGTCGGCACCGACGGCCTTCTCCATGTCTGCTGCGCCCAGAATGAGCTTGGCAATGTCGAAACCAGCCACGGCGATGGGCAGAAGTCCGACGGGAGTAAGCACGCTGAAGCGACCGCCCACGTTGTCGGGAATGACGAAGGAAGCATAGCCTTCCTTGTCGGCACAAGTGCGGGCAGCACCTTTCTTGGCATCGGTGATGGCAACGATAACCTTGCGAGCCATCTCCTTGCCGCGTTGCTTCTCGCACTGCTTCTTGAGAAGACGGAAGGCAAGAGCAGTCTCCGTGGTCGTTCCGCTCTTTGAGATATTGATGACGCCAAACTTGCGGTCCTTCAGATATTCAGTGAGTTCGTAGAGATAGTCCTCACCGATGTTGTTGCCGGCAAAGAGAATGTTGGGATTCTCACCGTTGTTCGTGAGCCACTGGAAGCTGTTTCCGAGAGCCTCGATGACGGCACGCGCACCAAGATATGAGCCTCCGATGCCAGCCACGACCACAGTATCGCAGTTCTCGCGAAGTGTCTGGACAGTGGTCTGGAGCTTTGTCATGAACTCGGCAGTAATGCTGCTGGGCAAGTGGAGCCAGCCAAGGAAGTCGTTACCTGCACATGTACCGGCCTCGAGAGCCTTCTGTGCCTCCTCTGCCTTCGGAGCGAAGGCAGCAATCTGCTCTGCACTCAGCAGAGACTTTGAATAATCGAGCCTAATCATTTTACCATTTACAATTTACTATTTATTTACAATGTACAATTTATGTACAACTTAACTATTTAGCGATTTACAGGGCGGCAGCAAATTCTTCACTCTTTACTATGGATTTATTTCGCGTGCAAAGGTACGACAATTAATCGGAAAATGAAAGCGGAGGAATGGAAATTAACAGGATTATCTGCAATCACAAATGTTTATTAAGCAAACACCTGCTCGATGAGCTGCTCGAATTCCTTGTAGGCAAAAGTGTCGTGCAGTTCGTGTAGCGAGTCTGCCAAGCCGCGATAGTGCCACTCATGGTCTTTCCGGTCCTTTGAACGGAAGAGGTTCCAAAGCTCATCACCCCTTACGGCATAGTCGCGGGCAATGGCTCGCATATTGGAAAGTTTGTCGCCCAAAGCCACCATCTTGGCATCGAGGGAAGCAGAGGCCAGGCGTTCGATGGCTGCCTGCTTGCGTTTGCGCCAGCATTCCACATCGAGCACTTCCGAATGCGGAACATCGGTCTCCGCTGCTACCAAAGCTGCTATGCGTTCGCCAAACTCATCGCGAATCTGCTCCAACGTGACATCAGTATCCTCCACGGTATCGTGCAAGGCAGCTGCAGCCAGCAGTTCCTGGTCGTTGGTCATCGTGGCCACGATCCCGACAGCCTCAAGAGGATGCACGATGTAGGGGAAACCCTTGCCTCGACGTTCTGTGCCGGCATGGGCACGGACTGCAAACACGATGGCGCGGTCCAGCAGTTCTGTGTCTAAAGGTTTGTTTGGCATATCGGTCTTTTTATTGCAACGGCGTTAAAGGATAAACGATGTTCACGATGAAGATGTTGGCGGCAAGGATGATGATGTTCATCAGCAAGCCGATACGCATGAAGTCGCTGAAGCGATAGCCACCGGGGCCATAAACCAACATGTGGGTGGGCGAGCCGATGGGCGTGGCGAAGCTGCTGCTGACGCTGATCATCAGGGCAATGAGGAAGGGGAACGGCTCGTAGCCTAACGTCTCTGCGGCCTGATACATGATGGGGAAGAACATTGCTCCCGCTGCCGTGTTCGAGATAAACTCTGTGATGAAGGTGCCCACGAAGCAAATGGTTGTCATCACGACAATCGGATTCGTGCCACAGATATCAAGGATACCATACGCGATACGTTCTGCAATGCCTGTCTTCTGAATGGCAATGCCAAGAACCACGCTGCCAGCAAAGACCATCAGGATGTCCCAGTTGATGGCACGCATGGCCTGTTCTGCACTGCAGCAACGGAAGATAAGCATAGCAGCTGCTGCTATGAAAGCACACTGCAGCAAGGGCATGATGCCGAGAGCAGAGACGACCACCATGGTTATCATGATGGCAGTTGAGACAAGCGTGCCCATACCGATATTGGGAACTTCCACAGAGTCGAAGAACTGAAGGTCATCGGAGAATTCCTGAGGTTTCATCTTACTGTTTCCCATTTCCAAGAGTAACGTATCGCCTGCCTCCAAGGTGACATCGCGCGGCGAACTCTCGATGCGCTTGCCACGACGCGAAACGGCTACCAGCGTGACATTGTGGTTGTGTTCGAATTGGCTCTCTCTCATGGTAGAGCCTATCAGACTACTGCCAAACCTGACATGAGCCGTCCGCAAATGGCGTCCATCGGTAGGTGCCTCGCTATAATGGAACACATGATGGTCGGCACTGACCAAGCCGTGCGTCTTCCTCAGTTCCAGCAATTCATCTATCTGTCCGGCATAGACCAGACGGTCGCCACCCATCAAAGGTTCATCATCAGGCACGGGCGACATCATTGTCGCGTCGTCGAAATGACGCAGCTCCACGAGACTACCGCCGCGAACATTATTCAGTCCAAGGCTGCCGATAGTCTTCGCAATGTTGGGATTGTCGGAAGGCACAAGCATCTCCACGGTGTATTCGCCTGTCGATTCGAAGGCTGCCTCTGGAGCCTTGCGGTCAGGCAACAGACGGCGCATGGCAATAACAGACAGTATGCCTACAGCAAGGCAGAACAGACCTGGTATAGTTGTAGCCAATATGTTCATGGCGACACCAGTCTCATCTTCATAGAGTCCGCTGATAATCAGGTTCGGTGGCGTGCCGATAAGGGTGCAGACGCCACCCATGCCCGAAGCATAACTCAAGGGAATGAGCAACTTTGAAGGAGAGACGCCAAGCTTCTTTGCCCACATCTTCACGATGTTTACGAAAAGAGCCACCACAGTAGTATTGCTGAGAAACGAGCTAAGCACAGCCACAGGCAACATCAGACGCATTACCGCCTTGGAATAACTATTAGGCTGCCCAAGCAGATGCTTTACTATCCACTGTAACACACCTGTGTGCGTCAGACCGGCTATGACAACAAACAAGACACCGATGACGACCACCGATGTCGAACTGAAGCCCGAGAAAGCTTCCTTGGCATCCAACACGCCAGTGACGAACAAGACGCCGATGGCTCCAAGGAACACCAAGTCGGAGCGCAACTTGGTAAACATTAGAATGCTGAACATGCCCAACACCGTCACGATGGTTATCCAGGCATGAAGGCTGAAGCCCAAGAACATTATTGATTCCATCCTTGCATTAGATAATTTTAGTCTTCGTCTTTTGTTTTCTGCATGAACGGCAAGGTCTCAGCCTGTTTCAGCATCATGCTTGCCAACATATAGTTGGAGTCGTTCTCGCCATTGATGGTATCGTAGAAGTCGTTCAGGCCTTTTTGCCCGCCATTCTGTTTCAATACATGAACCAGACATAGATACTGCAAGGCTGTGCTGGAAGAGAGGATGTCGAGGTCGGTAATGGCCAGCCAGGATAGTGCCAAATGATAAGCATCGTCGCTGTTGTCATCAATGAAACGCTGCACGTCGCCAAGAGTCTCCATGCCGAAGGATTCAAGCACACGCAGGTAGGGCATCAATGAGACAGGATATATTTCGGCTTGATTGACGGAGGCAATGCGTTTGTTCAGGCGGTCGAAAGGTTGCAGTTCAAGATAGTCTCGGAACGAGTCACGCGAGAGAAGCACATCGTCGAGGCGACCGTCCTTCACCAGTGCTAACGTCTGGCGACGGTAGTCTGTAATCGCAAGGCGCAAACGGCTGAACTCGTCGTCTATCAGTTCCATCATGCCTGCCAAGCGGTTGAACTGCCGCACATATTCCCGAGGAATCTTCACATCGCCTTTGTAGCCTGTGTCGTGTTCGATGGTGGACCATACATGTTGCAATGCTGTACGCATCTGCAACTCGAAACGCGGCCCGCCTTCCTTCAAGCGGCAGATGTAATGGAGCGAGTTGTAGCCAAAAGAGTCCAGTTGATGCAGTTTACGCTTATCTACACTCTCCTTCCAGTCGATATCGAAGAGGTTCTTGGCGATGACAGCAACCTTATCGACTTCGTCGGTATAAAAGGTAATGACGCGTATGCCCACGAGGTCGGTCACATCGTCAATAGTCTTGTACTTCGCGCCCTTCAGTTCCAACTTCCCAGCCAAGGACTTCTCTGTCTTCACGCGATGCTCTATGGCAGTAACATAGATACCTTGTTTCCTCAAAGCATCGTGCATGAGACTGTAGGCATCCTTTTCCAGTTGTTCCAATGTAGGACGCAGTTCGCGAAACTGCCGCAACAGTTCCTCGCCATGTGGATCAAGTTTTACCATCTGAGTATTACTTGAACTCGAAGATATTGCTAAAGCCCGTTATGGTAAAGATGGTACGAACGGCATCGGTGACGTTCTTGATATAGACATGCTCACCTTTCCCCTCTGCAGTCTTCAGGACGTCGAGGAAGATGCGCAGTCCTGCCGAGGAAATGTATGTCAGACCTGTGCAGTCGAAGATGATGTCCTTTCCTTCACATTCGTAGAGTGGACGCATCGCCTTTTCTGTTTCTGGAGCAGTAGAGGTGTCCAGGCTGCCTTCCAGGTAGGCAAACCAAGTTGCCATCCTGTTCTTGAATCGTTGTCTTCATTGTTTATTATTTATTGTCTGTTAGATTTTTCCTTATTGCCAGTATGTTCAGATTGCCACTACGTTCGTAGTTGATGGAGTCCATAAATTGACGCACGATGTGGATGCCAAGTCCGCCTATGCGACGTTCCTTGGCGGGAAGTGTCGTGTCAACTTCAGGCAGTACGGTCGGGTCGAAAGGTTTTCCACTGTCTATGATAGTGAACTTCAGTCGCACGTCATTCGAGACGGCTTCAATGGTCACATCGCCTCTTGTGCCTTGTGGATAAGCGTACTTCATGACGTTGACCACAGCCTCTTCAATGGCAAGCTTCACTTGCATTGTGACGATGGAATCCAGTCCGACGGCTTCGCACACCTCCGTGGCAAAGTCGTTCAGCCGAGGCACCTCTTGCGTATCGTTGGAAAGGACAAGAGTCTTGCGAAGCTTCACGTCGCTTTGCTGGCGGATGTATTGTATGGCCATCATGGTCAGGTCGTCGCTTTGCTCGGCATTACCCACAAATTGGTGAACAGCTTCGGTCATCTCGCTGATGAGTTGCCGCGGTTCCTGATGCCCTTGGGCAAGGGCCCTGGAAGCCACATTCGTCACACGCTCCATCTGGAATTGCGATTGGTTAGCATCCATGGCTTCCGTCAGTCCGTCGGTGAAAAGGAAGATGGTGGTTCCTGTAAAGACATGTGCTTCCTGAAGCGTATATTTCCATGATGGTCTGAACCCGACAGGGATGTTAGAGTCGCATGGAAGCATGCCCACGCCTGCACCGATGAGCAGCGGAGCATCATGGCCGGCATTGCAGTAGTACAAGTGTCCCGTTGGCAGGTCGAGCACGCCGACAAAGAGTGTGACGAACATGCTGCTCCTGTTCATGTCGGCAATAATCTTGTTCATGGTTGCCATGATACGGTCGGGCATCGACTCGCGGACCGAAACAGTGCGGAAGACGGCTCTGGTGACGGCCATAAAGAGCGAGGCAGGAACGCCTTTGCCCGAGACATCGCCAATACAGAAGAAGAGCTTCTCGTCGCGAAAGTAGAAGTCGAATAGGTCGCCACCTACATCCTTGGCAGGTGTCAGCGAAGCATATATCTGTACGTCGTTGCTGTCGGCTTTAGACGGAAACTTCTCGGGCAGCATACCCATCTGTATGGCGCTTGCGATACGGATGTCTCTTTCTATCGAGGCTTTCTGCGATGTGGTGTCCTTCAACTCTTCTATGTATTTCACGAGCGACTGCTGCATGCCTGCAAACGAATGGCTCAACTGCCCTATCTCGTCGATGCGTCGGAAGGCGGGCAACTGGGCGTCGAACTGTCCGGAGGCGATGGTTTCTGCTTCCTCTGCCAAACGCCGGAGGGGATTCAGTTCGCGGGTGATGATGTGGATGAAGAAGTAGAGCATCAGCAACAAACCGACAACGACAATGGCGTCCACCGTATGGCGCAAACGGTCGAAGCCGCCAAAGATGTCGCTCTCAGGACAGACGATTGCCATGGAACAGCCTGTACCCCCAAGGGGTTCGTAGAAGACATAGCAGCTCATGCCGTCGATGGTCATTTGCTTCATGCCATCCTCGCCGCGTTGCATGGCATGACCCAGCCCTGTCAGAGCAGTATCGGGTTGCTCAAGGGTCTGGGTAAAGATAGTCTGACGAGTTATCTTACTCGTGTCGGGATGGACGAGATAAGTACCACCACGACTAATCATGATGCTGTAGGAATTGGGATAGGGCTTCACGGCCGAGACGGTCTGCGAGAGCCAACTCAACGAAAGGCTGGTATTGATGGCGCCTATCACTTTCCCCTGTCTGTCCTTGATGACATCGCAGTAGCTGGCCACCATGTTGCTGGTGTTGGTGGGTGCATCGAAGTCCATGTATGGTTCTGTCCAGCAGGGTTTGTTAAGCAACTTGGGCATGAGGTACCAATCCATGTAGAAGTACTGATAGTTGTCGCTGCCGCCTTGTATGGTGCGGATGGTGTCGCCATCGTGCTTGGAATAAGCCGAGAAGTAGAGGCCTTTGTCCTTGAAGTAGTATGGGTCGAAGGCGATGGAGCAGTTATAGAAGTCGGGGTTGTTCAACAACATGCCGCGACTATAGACAAACATGGAGTCGGGGTTGTCGGGATGTCGCTGTATGAGCCATTGGGTCATGTTCGTAGCCACCTCCACACGGTTCAGAATGCTTTCGACGCGCAAAGAGGTGTTGTCGAGAATCTGCGTAGCACGGCTGATAGCTTCCTGACGCACAGCATCACGTGCCTGATAGAAGAAGAAGCTAAGGGCTGTGATGAAAATGACGGCAGCAAACATCACAACCCACAGGCTGACTCTAACTGAGAGCTTACGACGGATCCACTGTATCATTGAACATTGAAGCTTTAGCTCGACGCAAGTCAACATTGACCATTGACCATGGTTGGCGAGTTAACGAGTTTTTTACTTTTTTACTTTTTCACCTTTTTCACCTTTTTCACCTTTTACGGGGAGGGGGCTGGTCAGTTCTTCGTATTTCACTTCCCTGCTCAGCATCCTGTTCTCTTTCATCAAGCGGCTGGCCTTCTGTACCATGTCTGGACGCAGACGGAACTCACGCTTCTTCGATTCACGGTCCACCTGCAGACGCAACACTTCCTGGAGCATGAGCCGCTGCATGGTGCGGTTGGTGGCGATGTGGGCTTTCTCGACGTAACGCATCACGATGTCGAGGGTCTCTTCAGGATGCTGGGCTGCCCACTCCCACCCTTTCCTGCTGGCATTGGCAAAGCGCTGGGCCTGCTCCTTGTGGCTGTTGTAGTAGTCGCGAGTCACATAGACTCCGTCCTCCTGTATATTATAGCCATGGTCGCAGAAGCGATAGACATTCTCCTCCCTCACCTCCACGCCTGCATGCATGAGCTGGTAGTACTCGTTGTAGCTCATGGCGAGCGTGGCATCGAGTGCGCCTGCCACAAACAGGTTGACGTTCTGTGCAAAGCGTATCCACTCGTAGTCGAGGTGGTCCTTGCCAGCCATGCAGATGGCCAACTGACCGAAGCCAACACTCCAGATGCCTACGCGTGCGCCTTTCTGTGTCAGCGGGTCTTTGCCGCGGGCTGAGACGATGACCATGGCGTTGTTCATCGATGTCTGAAGGATGTTGACCAAAGGTATGCCGCCGTCAACTATCTCCAAGGCTTGACAGAGTTGCATGGTCGTAGCCTGACATTCATTCTTGCACAGACGACTCATGGCGGACTGTGTGGCTGAAGGATGTTCAATGGTCACATCTATGCCTGCCTCACGATAGAAGCCTTTTTCCTGCGCCACATAATAGCCTGCAAACTGTGCCTGTGCCGTCCACTGGGGCGTAAAGACGAAGGAGTCGCCTTGTGCCAACGCAGCAGTCGACAGCAAAAGGCCCACGACGAACGGGACTATTTCCTTGATGCTAAACATAGGTTGAGACCTTATCGCGTACAAAGGTACGAAAAAAGTTGAAAAAGTAAAAAAGTAAAAAGGAAAAGTCGTTCTAAAATGTTTTCGGGAGGACTCTTTGACTGATTATGCGCGTAATCTTCAGAAACAATCCAAGTATTGTTTGCAAACTACTCCAGAGAAGTTTGCGAACTTCACGTGTGTCGTTTGAGGACGTCACCCGCAAGTCATGTTTTACTCTCCGAAGATTTCGGCGAGTTTCTCTTCAAGCATGTAGTCGCGAAGGTCGATGTCGATGATGTTTCCCTCGCCGTCAAGAAGGATGTTGGCAGGGATGCCCTTGATGTCGTAAGTCTTCGCGCCAAGGCTTTCCCAGCCTGCCAAGTCGCTCAGATGCACCCACGGCATGTTCATCGTATTGATGGCGCGAAGCCAAGCCTCCTTGTTCGTGTCGAACGAGATAGCAACGATGTCGAGTCCCTTTGCGTGATACTTCTCGTAGCAGGCAGTCACGTTAGGCATCTCTGCACGACAAGGGCCGCACCACGAAGCCCAGAAGTCGATGAGCACATACCGACCTTTGCCGCACCATTCGCTCAAGCGGCGCTCCTGGCCTGTGGTGTCGTTCATGGCGATGTTCGTGAATTTGTTCCCGATGGCACGGTTCCCGATGGCACGCACTGTCTGGCTTGACATTTGAGACATGTGTGCCTTCGCTTCCTGCATGGCGGGATGGTTCTCGTATGGCACTCCCAGACGGAATATCTTTTTCAGCTCGCTATACGTCAGTCCTTTATATAATCCCATCGGGACGAACACGACGGGCAGCATCGAGTCGGTGTTGTCCAAAACAGCCTTGCGCATCTGCTGAGCCGCTGCCAGTCCGTTATTGTTCTTCATCGAAGCAATGATTCCCTTCCATGTGGCATTCATTGCCTCGGAAGCCTTCGAACCCTTGACGGTGCCTGTGGTTAGGTCGATTTCCGTCGGGATGCTGTCTGCCATGACTGCAATGACGTCTTCCTTCTTGTCCTGCATTTCCATTACGTCGGAGGCGAAGAAAAGCGTATAGACATCTGCCGGGAGTTCTTTCACATATTCCCATTTGCCGTCCTTGACGCTGACGCTGTCTATGCCGCCGCTGCCATCCATGTTTTTATAAATAGCGATGCGTTTCGCGTCTGGCTCGCTGGTACCATGAATGTTGACTTTCGTCTGTGCCTGACTTTCCATGCTGACGAGGGAAAGCAGCATGGTGAAGATAGTTTGCCTGTACATAATTGCTTGTCTATCTTTAATCCTTTCTACATATATATAACGCGCGAGGGGGGCGAAATGTTTGCGGGAAAGGGCATCTTTTATGATTTCTTAACCAAGCAATACACTTTGGTAACTATTCAGCGATTGCCATATAGCAGTTGTCCGTGCTTAGAACAAGGCGCGGATAGCAGCGTATGGTGAGTTGTTGTGTTTCTTGGTGGTCTCTA
>CAJOLC010000029.1 GCA_905235305.1 uncultured Bacteroidaceae bacterium
TCACAATGCTCGCATTGCTCCCTTACATAAAACGAAAACCTGCTCTAAAAAGAAATGCACGCTGACTAAAATTCTAATGACCGATTTGGGCTTAATTCTTTCGACATATTGTCAAGAAAAGATGTCCTGCGCTTGCGACTTTGCAAAAAAAGCTGTACCTTTACACGCGAAACATACATTATATATATTAATATGAAAGCCCAAACCCCTCTTTTTGCGGCAATCATGCTGCTTCACATGCCACTTTCGGCACAAGAGTCGCGGATGGTGACGCCCGACGACATACGTCCCACGTCCATGCTCTACGTCAACAACCGTGCTCCCCTGCCCTCCAACCCCTTCATCAAGCTGGCTCCCGCTGCCGTGACGCCGCGAGGATGGGTCGGCGAAATGCTCACGAGGCAGAAGAACGGCCTGAGCGGACATCTCGGAGAAATCAGTGACTGGCTCGACAAGAAGGGCAACGCATGGCTCGAACCCGGCGGGGGTCACGGCTGGGAAGAAGTGCCCTACTGGCTCCGAGGCTATGCCAACCTGGCCTACATACTTGGCGACAAGGCGATGATAGACGAGACGAAGTTCTGGATAGAAGGCATCCTCAGGAGCAGCCAGGCTGACGGCTTCCTCGGTCCCGTCAATGAGAACCGTGAGGGTAGGCGTGAGCTCTGGGCCAACATGCTTGCCCTGCAAATCCTGCAAGACTACTATGAGTGGTGCGGCGACGAGCGCGTCCTGCCCGTCCTCACTGCCTACTACAAGTGGCAACTCCAGTACCCCGACGAGAAGTTCCTGCGCGACTACTGGGAGAACAGCCGTGGCGGCGACAACCTGCTCTCCGTCATCTGGCTCTACAACCGCACGGGCGAGGCCTTCCTCCTCGACCTTGCCGCGAAGATACACCGCTGCACAGCCAACTGGATGCAGGAAAGCGGACTGCCCAACTGGCATAATGTCAACGTGGCAGAGTGCTTCCGCGAGCCTGCCGAATGGTATCTCGTGAGCGGCGACAAGGCGGCTCTCAAGGCCACCTACAACGACTATCACCTCATCCGCCGCATCTACGGACAGGTGCCCGGCGGTATGTTCGGCTCCGACGAGAACTGCCGTCACGGCTACATCGACCCCCGTCAGGGCACCGAGACCTGTGGCTTCGTGGAGCAAATGCTCTCCGACGAGATTCTCATGGCACAGACCGGCGACCTTCTCTGGATGGAGAACCTCGAGGACGTTGCTTTCAATGACTATCCCGCAGCACTCACCGAGGACATGCGTGGCCTGCGCTACCTGACCTGCCCCAACATGGTGCAGAGCGACTCACGCAACCACAACCCGGGCGTAGACAACAGTGGACCGTTCTTCAGCATGAACCCCTTCAGCAGCCGATGCTGCCAGCACAACCACGCAATGGGTTGGCCTTACTACGCAGAGAACCTCGTCCTGGCCAGTGCCGACGGCGGTGCCGCCCTCCTCATATACGGCGACTGCACAGCCAAGCTCAAGGTGGCCGACGGCAAGAGCATCGTGCTCGACGAGCAGACCAATTATCCCTTCAGCGAAGACATCAAGGTGACCGTCTCCGGCCTCGCCAAGAAGCAGACAGCCACCTTCCCCCTCTACCTCCGCATCCCAACGTGGACCGAAGGCGCACACATCACTGTCAATGGCAAGACCATTGACTGCAAGCCCGTCAGCGGCCTGCTCTGCATCCAACGCCAATGGCAGAACGGCGACGAGGTTTGCCTGCACTTCCCCATGCGCCTCACGAAGCGCGTCTGGGCCCTCAACAAGAACTCCATCTCCGTAAACTACGGCCCCATCACCTTCAGCCTGAAGATAAAGGAACGCTACGACGAGAAGGACAGCCGCAAGACTGCCATCGGCGACTCCCACTGGCAGGCGACCGCCGACCCGGCAAAGTGGCCGACCTACGAAATCTATGCCGACTCGCCCTGGAACTATGCCCTCTGCGGCAACCTCGATGGCATGGAAGTACAGTTCAAGCCGTGGCCTGAGAACAACTACCCATGGAACCACGACAACGCACCCTACACCATCAAGGCCCGCGGCGCACGCGTCGAAGGCTGGGGCATGGATGCAACCGGACTTTGCCAAGTGCTGCCCGATGCCGACGCACCCCGTGGCAAGACAGAAGACATCACTCTCATCCCCATGGGCGCAGCAAGGCTCCGCATCTCGGCCTTCCCGCCTCTGAAGTGAGAGACATACATAACGGAATCAATCATCATCCCTAAAATAAACCCAAAAATGAGAAAACTATTCTTTTCCGCGCTCTTGGCAGTAGCTGCCACAGCTTGCGCACAGACAGCAGACTTCTTCAAGCCTTACAAGGCCACCGACCTGCGTCTGCCCTCCGTGCCCCTGATTGTCAATGACCCCTACTTCTCCATCTGGAGCCCCTACGACAAGCTTACCGACGGCACGACACGCCACTGGACGAACGACGAGAAGCCCATCCTCGGCCTGCTTCGCGTAGATGGTACAACCTACCGGTTCATGGGCGCACAGCAGGAGTACATCCTCTCCTCCATCGCACCCATGGCCGACGAAGAAAAGTGGGAAGGCAAAGTCAGCCGCACAAGACAGAGCGGCGACAGCTGGACAAAGCCTTCGTTCGACGACAGCTCCTGGACTACCGAGAAAGCCGCATGGGGCACAGAAGGCCCTGACATCACCACACGCTGGGGAAGGCAGCTCGGCACAGACATCTACATCCGCCGCAACATCAGCATCAGCGACTTCGACCTTCATGAAGACCTCTACCTGAAGTACAGCCACGACGATGTGTTCGAACTCTACATCAACGGCAATAAGGTGGCCGACACAGGCGAGACATGGCGAAACGGCGTAGTGCTCCGCCTGACCGACGACATGAAGAAACTCCTGCATTCAGGCAACAACACCATCGCAGCCCACTGCCACAACACCACCGGCGGCGCATATGCAGACTTCGGCCTCTTCAAGAACACGAAGCCTAAAGGACAGGACGTCAAGCTGGCAGAGCAGAAGAGCGTCGACGTACTTGCCACCAACACGTACTACACCTTCTCTTGCGGTCCCGTCGAGCTCGACCTCGTCTTCACCGCACCTATGCTCATCGACGACTACGACCTCATCTCCATGCCCATCAACTACATCTCCTATCAGGTAAGGGCTACCGATAACCGCAAGCACGACGTGCAGATTTACTTAAGCGCCAATCCCTTGCAGGCTGTCAACACAGCTAACCAGGCAACCGTAACGTCTATGGGCAACGAGGACGGCATTCGCTACGTCCGCACCGGCACCGTCGAGCAGCCTATCCTCGCCAAGACGGGCGACGGCATCTGCATCGACTGGGGCTACTTCTACATTCCCGCCATCAACGGACAGGTCATGATGGGCAATCCCACCGAAGTGGAGAACTCCTTCATCCAGAACGGCAGGGTACAGCTTCAGCGTCCGCAGGGAGGCCAACGTCCGCAGGGAGGTCCTCGCGGCAACTTCGGACGTAGCTTCGACATCACCGCCCGCAAGGCTTCCGAAATGCCTACCCTTGCCTACACCCACGACTTCGGTTCCGTGGAGACTGCCACCAGCTTCATGATGATGGGCTACGACGAGATCGAAGACATCGAATACTTCTACAATCGCTACAAGGGCTATTGGGCTCACGGCGGCAGCGTCACACTCCTGCAGGCCTTCAAGTCCATGCAAAGCCGCTATGCCGGCATCATGAACCGTTGCCGTGCCTTCGACAAGACTATCTACGACGACGGCTTCAAGGCTGGCGGCAAGGAGTATGCTGAGATACTCTCCGGCTCCTATCGCCACGTCATGGCAGCCCATAAGCTCTTCGAAGACAAGGACGGCAACCTGCTCTGGTTCTCGAAGGAGAACAACTCCAACGGTTGCGTCAACACCGTCGACCTCACTTATCCCGAGGCTCCGCTCTTCCTCGCCTATAACCCCGAGTTGCAGAAGGCCATGATGACTTCCATCTTCGACTACAGCCTCTCGGGACGTTGGACAAAGCCTTTCGCTGCTCACGACCTCGGCCAGTATCCCCGTGCCAACGGTCAGGTATATGGAGGCGACATGCCTCTTGAGGAAGCCGGCAACATGATAACCCTGGCTGCCACCATCTGTATGCTCGACGGCAACACCACTTACGTCGAGAAGTACTGGGACATCATCACCACTTGGGCAGACTATCTCGTCGAGAACGGCTTGCATCCCGCCAACCAGCTCTGCACCGACGACTTCGCAGGCCACTGGGCTGGCAACTGCAACCTCGCACTGAAGGCCATCATGGGCGTGGCCGGCTATGCCGAACTCGCTAAGATGAGAGGCCAGAGCGACATCTACAGCCGCTACAACGCCAAGGCCAAGGAGATGGCTGCCGCTTGGGAAAGCGAGACAAAGGTGAAGGACCACTACGAACTGGCATACGGCGCAGGTGCCGACACCTGGAGCCAGAAGTACAACATGGTTTGGGACAAGCTCTGGAAGACCGGCGTCATTCCCAACAATGCCATGCAGACTGAAATCAAGTACTATCTGAAGAAGCAGAACAAGTACGGCCTGCCGCTCGACGTCCGCAAGGACTATACAAAGACGGACTGGATCATGTGGAGCGCAGCGATGGCCGACACGGACAAGGACTTCCAGGCCTTCGTCAGCCCCATCTGGAAGTACATCAACGAGACGGAAAGCCGTGTGCCCATCTCCGACTGGCACGACACGAAGACAGGCCGCATGGTTGGCTTCAAGGCTCGCAGCGTCATCGGCGGCTACTGGATGAAGGTCCTGGCCGACAAGATGAAGTAAAGCTTTCTCTGCCATTCCTCTGAGGGGAGGGCAAGAGACCGACTCGTACTCCGACACTCGTTTTAACCACGAACTGCACGAATTACACGAATTCTTCCATGCCGCCAAAGGCATCGATAGAGCGTGTAATCTGTGCAGTTCGTGGTTATTTGTTTAGGGCTGGGAACAACTTCAACGTGCAGGAAACGTTGGAGATGCGGAGGACTATTTGTCGCTGTAATGTCCGTAGGCAGTAAGGACGTCTACATAGACTTCGGCCTCGAAGATACGATACACAAGCCTGTGTTTCTTGGTGATTTCACGGCTCCATCGGCCTTCTGGTTTGCCTTTCAACGGTTCAGGATGTCCGGTTCCCGTCTTAGGATGCTCTTTCAGCTCCTCGATAAAACGGAGAGCCTTGGCAAATGCCTTCGGTTCGTTTCTACCCAGTCGCTGCAGGTCAGATGCTGCCTCAGGAGCGATGATTACCTTATATGCCATAGCCATTGCGATTTAGGAATGCTGTCAAGTCTTCTCCTGGAAGCATTTCCATTCCCTCTCCACGCGCAATCTGTGCTTCGGCTTTCTCTACGCGACGAAGGAACTCCTCCTTTGTCAGCAACGTTTCACTTTCTTTCTTCGTCGCCAACCTCTTCGCATACTTGAGAAGTTTCGCCATCAGTCCTTCATCCTCGGCAATGATACCCATAGCGCGGAACAGTTCCGCATTCATTTGCATTGCAGTCATAATTCTTTACTGTGTCTGTCTTGTGTTTGCAAAGGTAAAAAGAAAAATCCGAACCGCCAAGCGGTTCGGATTAATTCTTCATCTTGAGAGCCGTGTTCTACAACTTGAGTCACGGCACTTTAGGGAGCGTGGAGGTCAGAAGTCGAGGCTTACGCCGCCCATGAAGGTTGCCTTGGGCATTGGGAAACCGGCGTAGGTCTGATACTGTTCGGCGAGGAGGTTGTCGCCCTTGGCGAAGACGGAGAGCCAGGGGAGGGCCTTGTAGCTGACAGTAGCGTTGACCAGGGTGTAATTCTCTTTCTCGTTGGCGGAAATATAGAGTCCGCTGACGTTCTGCAAGCCGGCTGTCACCGTCCACTTCTCGTTGTGATAGGTCGCGCCGACGTAGAGCTTGCCTTCGGGAGCTCCTTCGATGGGGGTGTTCATGTTGAGGTAGGAGTAGTTCCCGTTGATGCTCCAGTTCCTGTTGATAGTGTAGTCAGCAGAGAGTTCCATTCCCCAGTTCTCGAAGTCACCCGTGTTGACGTTGCGAGGCCTGCCGTCCACCATGGTCGTGTTGATGAGGTTCTTGCCTTTGATGTAGAAGATGTTGGCACCGATGTGTGCCCTTCCACCGATGCGTTGGGTGTAGGCAAGCTCGTAGTTCATCATGCTTTCGGGCTTGAGGTCTGTGGTGGCAGGGGGGAACATATACATCTCGCGGATGATGGGGGGAAGCCCTTGCTGACGAGTGCTTTGATGTCGGCGTTGCGGGTGGGGTGGAAGGAGAGTCCGCCTTGGGGGATGACTTCGGTGCCAATGACGGAGTGCCAATCGACGCGAAGGCCTGCGTCCAACGACAGCCACTTCCAGATGTCCTGACGGAAGTCGATGTACGTTCCCACCTCGTCGGCATGCTGGTTCTCCACGATGTTGCCGTCCTCGTCCTTCACGAGGTAGGTCTTCGTGCCTGTCGTCTTGTCAGCGTTCCAGGCACTGCCGCCGAAGTGCTGCCAATCGAGGCCTACGGTCACGGTGTTGCCTTCGAAGAAGTGTGCGCTCTGGTACCAGGTGACACCGGCAATGTAGTCGTCGTGCTTGTAGAGTGCCGTTCTGGGCGAGCCTCCCTGGTTGTAGCCGTCGTCCACATTGTGGTGTCCCCAGTCGCAGTAGAGGCGAAGGGTACCGCTGGTGTTCTCGTAGCTGTTGCTCAGGCTGATGCTTGCCAGTCCGCGGGTAATCTTTGAGTCGTTGTCGATGAGGGGCTTGGTGACAGGACCTGGGTTGCTCGCGTTGAAGTGTATGACATTTGCGTCGGCAAAGGCCTTCCAGTTCTCGGAGAAGTCATAGCCTATCTTGGCATAGCCGCCGAACTGTTCGAACTGATTGTTAGGCCTGTGTCCGTCGGAACGCTCGTATTGTGCGCCGACAATGCTGCTGAACTTGCCCATGCGGAAACGGTTTACTCCGTCGGCCTGGAACGTCCCGTAGCTGCCTCCCTGCAGTCGGATGTTGGTCTTGCAGCCGTCCTCATTCATCTGACGGGTGATGATGTTGAGCACACCGCCCATGGCGTTGCTGCCGTAGAGCAGGCTGGCAGGGCCTCTCACCACCTCCACCTTCTCGGCCATCATTGTCTGGTAGGCGTCGGGGATGGGGTGACCCATGAGTCCTGCGTACTGCGGTTGGCCGTCGATGAGCACAAGGAATTGTGCACCGCTGCCCACGCCTCTCACTTTAAGGCTGCCCGCTGCGCCCGTGCTCACGCCGTAGCCCAGCACGCTGCGGCTTGTGGCGAAGAGTCCGGAGGTCTGCTCCACCACGGTGGGAATCACGGAGGTGCGGTAGTTTTCGTTGAGCCTTTCGTTGGAAATGCTGGTGATGGTGAGCGGCAGGTGTCGTGCGTCGGTAGCGTTGCGGGTGCCCGTGACGACCACCTCACCCATCGTTGTCGTGTCGCGCAGCGCTTCTTCTGCCTGAAGGGAAAGGCCGGCGGCACAAGTCCCCATTAATAATAATGTACGGAGTTCCATAGTTTTTTGTTTGTTGCTTTGCTTTGTTACGAATTGCGCTGCAAAGGTACAAACAATGCATGGAGTGGTGCAAGCCTATATTTCGCCATGTGTTGCCGACATTCCCCCTTTGGCATAGCGGCTGAAGTGCGAGAGGCTGTCGAAGTTCATCCTGGCCGCTACTTCCTTTGCCGTGAGCTTGCCGTGGCGCAGCAGGTGGTGGATCTCCATGACGGTGAACTGCTGTATCCAGTAGCTGGGCGTGCGTCCGCTCACTTGCGTCGAGACCTTGTGCAGGTGCTTTGCAGTGACGCAGAGCTGTTCGGCATAGTAGGCAACGTTGCGGTGCTGGCGGTAGGCACCGCCCTCGAGCATTCGGATGAAGCGCGACATGATGTCCGCGGCCCTTTGCGTCGCTTCTTCGTGCTCGAAGAGGGCAGCGTGGGCGTTCATCGCGTCGAGGTAGAGCGTGCGCATCCCTTGCAGGACAGCCTCCTCGCGATAGGCCTCCGGCGTATGGAGCGAGCGATAAGCCACGTCCTCGAAGTCGTGACGGAGCAGGTCGAACGCCTCGCCTTCCAGCCGGAAGATGGGATGCATGAAGAGGTGGAGCCAGCCGCAAGTGCCGTAGCTGCTATGTGGCATACAAGCCACCTGCTGCTCTGCGGGCAGAAGAAGGCGCAGGAGCTGGCAGTCAGCAGAGGGCTCTATCTTTGCCACATGACTTGCCATTGCTATCATGCACGAGCCAGACATGAGCATATGCTCGCGACCTGAGAAATGGAGCCGGCATGATCCGGCTGTGCAAAGCAGGTGCAGAATCTGTTGTTGCATGATGTCTTTTATTCTTTACGGCATCGCAAAGATACTCTTTTTAGTTCATAATTCATAATTCTCAATTCATTATTATAAACTTCTCCACTAAAATAGCACAAACTATGAATTATTTGTCGTACCTTTGCACACGGAATAATATATCATACATCGTTTAACAGTACATATTTTCATGCCACAGATTTCCGTACGAGGTATTGAGATGCCGGAGTCGCCTATCCGTAAGTTGGCTCCCTTGGCATACGCTGCGAAGGACAGAGGAATACATGTTTACCACCTGAACATTGGTCAGCCGGATCTCCCGACTCCCCAAGCGGCAATCAACGCCATAAAGAATATCGACCGGACCATCCTTGAATACAGTCCCAGCCAAGGCTATCTGAGCTATCGCAAGAAGCTGGTAGGCTATTATGAGAAGTATAACATCCATCTCACGCCCGAGGATATCATCATCACCAGCGGCGGTAGCGAGGCGGTGCTGTTCTCTTTTCTGGCTTGCCTGAATCCCGGCGACGAGATTATCGTGCCGGAGCCTGCATACGCTAACTACATGGCGTTTGCCATCTCGGCAGGTGCCGTCATCCGCACCATTACGACGACTATCGAGGAGGGCTTCTCTTTGCCGAAGGTCGAGAAGTTCGAGGAGCTCATCAACGAAAAGACGCGTGCCATCCTCATCTGTAATCCGAACAACCCCACGGGCTACCTCTACACCCGTCGCGAAATGAATCAGATCCGCGACCTGGTCAAGAAGTACGACCTTTACCTGTTCAGCGACGAGGTCTACCGCGAGTTTATCTATACGGGCAGCCCTTATATCAGTGCCTGCCACCTGGAGGGCATCGAGAACAACGTCGTGCTAATCGACAGCGTGAGCAAGCGTTACAGTGAGTGCGGCATACGCATCGGTGCGCTCATCACTAAGAATCAGGAGGTGCGCAAGGCTGTCATGAAGTTCTGCCAGGCACGCCTCAGTCCGCCACTCATTGGCCAGATTGCTGCCGAAGCAAGTCTTGATGAACCCGAGGAATACGGTCGCGAGGTTTATGATGAATACGTGGAGCGCAGGAAATGCCTTATTGACGGACTGAACCGAATACCCGGCGTCTACAGCCCCATACCGATGGGTGCGTTCTATACCGTGGCGAAGTTGCCCGTAGATGATGCCGAGAAGTTCTGTGCCTGGTGCCTGAGCGACTTCAACTACGAGGGCGAGACGGTCATGCTGGCGCCCGCCGCCGGCTTCTACACTACGCCGGGCATCGGCAAGAACGAAGTCCGATTGGCTTATGTGCTGAAGAAGGAAGACCTAGTCCGCGCACTCTTCATACTACGCAAGGCCTTGGAAGCTTATCCCGGCAAAGTATAATGTTTACATTTTTTGTCGCTAAACGGCTCTTTGCGGAAGGCGGGAGCAGCGGACGTGCTTCGCGTCTGGCTACCGGCATTGCTACCGTTGGCGTTGCCATAGGCTTGGCTGTGATGCTGGTCAGTGTGGCGATTGTGCTAGGCTTCCAGCGCGAGGTGCAGGACAAGGTGCTGGGCTTCGGCGCACACATCAAGGTGATGAACTTCAGGAGCCTTGGTCAGCAGGAGCTTTCGCCGATTGTCATCGACGACTCCGTCGTGTCGCGGCTCGAAGCCATCCCTAATGTGGCGTCCGTGGCACGTTTCTGCACGAAGCCAGGCATGCTGAAGACCGACGCCAACTTCCGTGGCATAGCCATTCAAGGCATTGGGCAGGACTACGACCGCAGCTTTATCCAGAGCCACATGGTCAGTGGCGAGATGCCCGAGTTCACAGATTCCGTCGGCTCAGGCAAGCTTGTGATCTCGCAGGCAATGGCTCGCGAGATGCAGGTTGACGTAGGGCAGACCATCTATGCCTACTTCTTTGAGCAGACGGTTCGGGCGAGGAAGTTCACCGTGGCAGGCATTTACCGCACCAACCTCACCGATTTTGACCGGAACTTTGCCTATACCGACCTCTTCACTATCCACCGCCTCCTGAGGTGGGACAGCCAGCAGTATGCGGGGGCGGAGATTAGGTTGCAGGACTTCGAACGCCTCGACGAGACCCTGATGAACGTGGTGGACCAGGTCAACCACCGTCAGGATTCCTACGGCGAGTACTACTCCAGCATGAGCATCCGCATGGAGCATCCGCAGATATTCGCTTGGCTCGGGCTGCTCGACATGGACATCGCCGTCATTCTTATCCTGATGATATGCGTCTCCATCTTTACTGCGGTGAGCGGTTTGCTCATCATCATCCTGGAACGCACTAACTTCATCGGCATCATGAAGGCTTTGGGAGCGCGCAACAAGCAGGTGAGGCATTTGTTCCTCGGCCTTGCCATGCTCATCATCCTCCGTGGCATCGTCTACGGCAACGTACTGGCCTTTGCCCTCATCTACCTGCAGAAGCTGACGGGGCTGGTTACTTTGGACCCTGAAGTCTACTACGTCGAGGCCGTGCCCGTGCTGGTGAACTGGTGGTGGGTGCTTGCCATCGACCTCGGTACGCTAGTGATCAGCACTCTGGCCATGGTGGTGCCGAGCTTCGTGGTGTCAAACATCACGCCCGCCAAAAGCATCCGCTTCGAATAGGAGCATAGCCCATTCCCCTTCGTTTTCCGTTTTCAAGAGACTGAAGCCCAACTCCGAAGCGGCTTCCGTCAGGGTACTCATGTCCGCCCGGAAGAAGCCGCTCAGTATCATCCTGCCCTTTGGCTTGACCGACACGGCGAAGCGCGGGAGGTCCTGAAGCAGGATGTTGCGGTTGATATTGGCAATAAGGAGGTCGGCTTTGGACTGATGCGCGAGCAGGGAACTGTCGCCAAGAGCCAGCACGACGCCCTCCTTGCGGCCACTGTGGTTGCCTGAGTCACCGCAGGTCCTGTACTCTATGCCGTTCAGGAGCAGGTTGTCCTTCGTGTTTTCCACGCTCCACTGGTCGATGTCGTAGGCAAAGACACGACTCGCTCCGCGCTTGACGGCCATAATCGACAGTATGCCCGTGCCCGTTCCGGCGTCGATGACGTCCTTCCCCTCCAGGTCGAGGCGGGCAAGAGTCCGTAGGACGAGACGCGTCGTCTCATGGCTGCCGGTGCCGAAAGCAAGGCGGGGCGTGATGAGAATGTCGTATTTAACTTGCGGTACATCAGTGTGTTTCACATCGTGAACCACTATATCATCACCTACCTCAACAGGCTGGAAGCCCTCTTCCTCCCAGACCTGGTTCCAGTCCTCGTCGGGAGCTTCGGCCAGCGAGTAACTGATTTCGACCCCAGGCAGGCAGAAGTCCCGGACAAGAGCCTGCATCTCAGCCTCGCTCCAGGCACTCTGCTGAATGTAGGCCAGCAAGCCGCTCTCCGTCTCGGAGAAAGATTCAAACCCTATCTCAGCCAGCATTGCCGACAGGACATCTGCGGCGTCCTGACTGAAAGGCCGTATTTCGCAAGTCACTTCAAAGTACTTCATAATATATATAATAATGTGTCGTCGCACGGCTCAACGCACTGCCTCGGGCATCTTTTCTGCATCAGCCACTCAACCCAGCAGGGAGGGTTCGTTGCAGCATCATGAATATTCAATTGCAGGTTCATGAATATTCAATTGCAGGTTCATGATGCTGCAACGAATCCATTACGTTATGTTCTCCGACGCAACGTGCCGGGCGAAGCGTTCCGGCGTGATGAGCCGTACATTTCCCCTGCAAAAGTAACTATTTTTATCCAGTTGGGGAAATTTCCCCCACAAAATAGGTGTTTCCCCTTTGCATATTGCGCAAAACTCCTTAACTTTGCATCGTAATTAAATTGTAATGCACCATGAAAGCTAACATTATCCTCCTTTTGATGCTCTCGGCTATTTGCCTTGGCGCATACGCACAGGACGACGACATGTACTCCTTCTCTTCCAAGAAGAAAGGGCAGCAAAGCACGGCCACTTCTGTGCAGAGAAACTCGCAAGCAACCCGTGAGGATGAAGGCGAAGCCTTTGCCGACTATCACACAGGACAGCTTCGCGACGTCGACGAATACAATCGTCGTGGCACCCTTCCGCCCTCCGACGCACCGACCTATCGCCTCCAGGGCGACACGCTCCTCGTGACGACTACCGAACCGCAGTACGAAGTCTCTGCCTACAACAAAGGCTACGACGACGGATACTACGACGGCTTCTACGACGGAGACTTCACTTACACGTCCCGCCTGGCACGCTATCGCGGCTTCCGCTTCTACGACCCCTACGTCTGGGACTACTGCTACGGCTGGTATGACCCATGGTACGACCCCTGGTACGGCTGGTATGCACCCTACTATCGCTACGGCTACTACAGCTGGACAAGCTGGGGCTGGGGCTGGGGATACAGCTGGAGCCACCCCCACTACTACGGAGGCTACTGGGGCGGACACAGCGGCTGGTACCACAGAAGCCAGCGTACAACGGCCGCCCGCAACCTTGGCCAACGCTCGGCAACCTATGCCGGAAGAGGCTCCGGCGGCAGAATGGTCAACGGACGCGTCGGTCCATCCCGCTCAGCAACATCAGCCACAACACGAGGAACTAGCAGAGGCGAAGGCACTCGCAGCACATATCAGGGACCTTCGAGAGGCAATGCTACGAATGGAAGCACACGTGGCACGACAACGACCCGCAGCAGAGAGGTGACTCCTTCACGCGGCACGACGAACAACACAGCTACACGCAGCAGCTCGACCGCTACTTCGCGCGGCACATACAACACCCCAACACGCAGCAGTAGCACCGTCAGCAGTAGCAGCAGCTCACGCGGAAGCTACAGCAGCGGAAGCGGAAGCTACAGCAGCGGAGGCAGCTTCGGCGGCAGCTCACGCGGCGGAGGCGGCTTCAGCGGAGGCGGTGGAGGTGGCTTCAGCGGCGGCGGTTCCCGTGGCGGCGGAGGCGGCGGCTCACGCGGAGGCGGCGGTGGCGGTCGCAGATAAAGACCACCGACCTCAACCGAGATACTATCATTAAGTTTATTCCTTAACCTGTCAACTAAGAAAATGAAACGCTATATCATCCTTCCCTTCATCGCTGTTTCCGTTGCAGTTCACGCGCAAAACACCTACATGAACGAGCGGTTGGCGAACAACTCCGGCGATGTCATCGGCACAGCACGCTACGTCGGCATGGGCGGCGCCCTCGGTGCCCTCGGCGCAGACATCAGCGTCATCAGCTGGAACCCCGCAGGAATCGGACTCTACAGAAAGAACGACATCGCCCTCACCTTCGGCGGGCATTGGGGCACATCCCGCATTGACGAGGAAAACCGAGGTAAGGGAACATTCGACCAGGCTGGCTTCGTGCTCACCAGAAGGACAAACAGTGATGTGTGCCCATACGTCAACTTTGCCTTCAACTATCAGAAGAAGATCAACTACAACCATAATTTCTATGCCGACAACCCTAATTTGTTCGGGCTTAGCCAACTAGACCAGGTGGCAGAACTTACGGACTGGGACGAGGGATGGCAGAACAACCTTGCCGGCATGGCACTCGAGAACGGGTACTTCATTAAAGACTCGTATATCGACGACAATGGTTACAAACAAGAATACTACAAGAATACCGTGTCGTCCTCAAGCAACGAATACACTCACCACAGCGAAGGCGCGCTCCATTCTTTCGACTTTAACCTCAGCACGAATATCAACAACCGTGCCTTCCTCGGACTTACCATCGGCGTGGATAACATGCGTTACTCGGGATGGACCTACTATCGGGAATACGACTGGGACAACGGAAAGGCACGATATGACCTGAACGAAGACATCCGCGTCAGTGGTACAGGCGTCAACTTCAAGCTCGGAACCATCATCAGACCTTTTGAGGACAACCCATTCCGATTTGCACTTGTCATGGAAACTCCCACATGGTATCGCCTCACCAGTAAGATTGATTTCGACCTCACACGCGAACCAATTTACCTGGGCAGCAAGATAGATCCCTGGCGAAGCGAGCTTGACTTCAACCTGCGCACACCATGGAAGTTCCGCATGGGCATGGGAAGTACCGTCGGTTCTACGCTTGCATGGGACATCGACTATGAAATCTCTGCCTACAAAGGCACAAGCATGGGCTATCCCAAAAGGGAATATGCCGACGGCTCCACATCAGGAAACATAAAGGACAAGGCCATGAACGACCACACACGCGACAATATGCGGCCCATCCACACCTTACGCCTCGGCCTGGAAGCCAACGCCAACAAGCACCTTTCCTTCCGCCTGGGCTACAACTTCAGCTCATCGCCATACAAGAAGGACATCACCTTCGACCAGTACAGCATCAATAGTTCGTCCATGGACTACGCAACAAGTACGAACTACATGCGCCTCGGCAACACGAACATACTGACGCTCGGTATGGGCTACCACACGAAGAGCTTCTATGTGGACTTGGCCTACAAGATTCGCAACCAGAAGGCAGACTTCTATGCCTTCGACACAAGTTTCACCAATACTCAGCAGGAGAACACCCCACGCTTCGTTATAGATAACGGCGATGACTTCGCCGACCTGAAGCTCGACCCTGTTGATGTCAACCTGACGAGGCAGACCATCACCTGCACTTTAGGTTTCAAGTTCTGAAACGACACCTCAGCTTTCGCCCGTGAACACCAATGAAGGTCGTCCGGGCGAAAGTCTTTTGATACAGCACAGGTATGAAGAGGAACCTCATCCTTTGTCTGGCAGTCGTCTCACTTGTCATGACAGCCACCGGCGCCTTTTCGCAAAGCGAGAAGGAGCAGACAACTTTGGCCAAAGTCTATGACGAAGACATCGACCCCCTTGCACAAATCGACCAAGCCATAGCGAAGGCACAGTCGGCAGACAAGTATGTGGTCTGCCAGGTCGGCGGCAACTGGTGCCCGTGGTGCCTGAGGTTTGCCGACGTCATCCGTAAAGATACAGCCATCGCCGCAGTCATCGACGACAACTTCGTCTATATCCATGTGAACTACGACCCGCGGAAATCTGCCGGCGAAGCGAAGGAAAAGCAGGCGGCAGCATTAATGGAGAGGCTCTCCGGCTGCGGACGTTTCGGCTTTCCTGTGTTCGTCGTGCTCGACGGAAGCGGCAAGGTCATCCACATTCAGGACTCGAGCTTCCTCGAAGAGGGACAAGGTTACGACAAGGAGAAAGTGCTGCGATTCTTCAGGAACTGGACGCCGAAGGCCGTAAAGCCCTGACAACCCGCGCCTCTTCCCGTGCCATCTTTCCTGCCAACTCATTGGCTAACAACCTTCGTCACGCCCTTCTCGGACTCTCCACCAACGCGACAACTGCCAACGACACGTTAGTAGTTTGCCGACTAAACATGGAGGGTTTGCATTTCATCAGAAACTTTTTCGGCGTTATCATTGGAACATATAAGAAAAAAAGCTATCTTTGCAACGTGAAATGTCTCAAAGGCAAGGCTGATGGCAATAGACAAAGTGGCATATTGGCTTGACATCGCGGACTACGATGCCGAGACAGCCGAGACCCTCTACAATGGCGGTCGGTGCCTGTATGTAGCCTTCATGTGCCATCAGACCATTGAGAAAACACTGAAAGCCTACTGGTGCGGCACTATGTCAGACGACCCTCCCTTCACGCACAACCACATGAGGCTGGCCACAGGTTGCGGTCTCTACGACAGGATGAGCGAGGAGCAGAAGGACTTTCTCGACACCATCACCAACTACAACATAGAGGCTCGCTATCCCGAGGACAAGGAAGAACTGTCAAGAAGGCTTACCAAACAACACTGCCGTGCAATCATCGACGACACCAAACGACTGGTACAATGGATAAAAGACGAACTCTTAGTCGCGACGAGGCATTAGAACTTGTCAGGCAATACAAACTGGTCATCAGCCATCGCTTCGAGAAGGAGCCGAAGGTGATGATGTTCGGTTCGTATAGCAAAGGCTGTGCAAATCCCGACAGCGACATTGATGTGGCAGTCATTGTGCCAACCTATGGCGACCAGAAGTTTGAGATTTCCAAGAAACTGTGGCACGATGTCCGGCAGGTCAGCTTCCTCATCGAACCCGTCTTAATGGCAGACGACCGCTGGTCGCCGCTTTATGACGATGTCATGCGCACAGGCATTGCCGTCTGAACCGCATTGGTCGTGAGCCGGAACTGCACGCTCCGTCGGTGCAGGACAAAGGTTGCCGAAGCATCCAGCCTACATCTGTCTGCCTGCTTCAGAGCTATTCCCCGGGGAAGAGGCCGTAGAGCTTGGCGTCTATCTGCTCCGTGATGCGCTGGAAGTCAGCGGTGTTGGACTCGAACTTCAGCGTGTCGCCGTCCACGATGAGGAGCTTGCCGGGATAGTCCTTAATCCATTCTTCGTAGCGATCATTCAGGCCGTTGAGGTAGTCGATGCGTATGCTTTGCTCGTAGTCCCTGCCTCGTTTGGCGATTTGGGCAATGAGGTTGGGGATGCTGCTGCGTATGTAGATGAGCAAGTCCGGCAGTTCCACGAGCGAGATCATCAGGTCGAAGAGGTCGCTGTAGTTCTTGAAGTCGCGGTCGCTCATGTAGCCTTTTGCATGAAGATTGGGTGCGAAGATGCGTGCGTCCTCGAAGATGGTGCGGTCCTGAATGATGGTATCCTCGCTCTTTGATATCTCCACGACGTCGCGGAAACGCTTGTTCAGGAAATAGACCTGCAGGTTGAAGCTCCATCTTTTCATGTCTTGATAGAAATCATCGAGGTAGGGATTGCTCTCTGCTGGTTCGAAGCGAGGCGTCCAGCCGTATCTCTTTGCAAGCAATCTCGTGAGGGTGGTCTTGCCGCACCCTATGTTTCCGGCTACTGCTATGTGCATATTAATGAAGAATGAAGAGTGAAGGATGAAGTATTTGCTACTGCTATCTATTATGAATTATGACTTGGGAATTATGAATTTACATCAAGTGGGAACATACCGAAGAGCAGTCCGTCTATCTTGTCGGTGATGTCCTTGAAGTCCTTCGGGTTGTGCCTGTAGTCGATGCCGTCTACCTCGACGGTCAGGACCTTACCCTTATACTTATTATATATAAAGTCATCGTAGAGGTCGTTCAAGCCTTTGAGGTATTCCAACTGCATGGTCTGTTCGTATTCCCGTCCGCGCTTCTGGATGTTGTGGACAAGGTGGGGAACGCTGGCACGCAGATAAATCATGAGGTCTGGGTAGCGGGCGATGTCCGTCATGCTCTCGAAGAGCTCCATGAAGGTGTCGAAGTCGCGGTCGCTCAGGTTGCCCATGCGCCGGTTGTTGGCAGCAAAGACATATACTCCCTCGTAGATGGAGCGGTCCTGAATGGTGTCCCTGCCGCTCTTCTGCATCACCATGAGGTCACGGAACCGCTCCTTCAGGAAGAAGACCTCCATGGGGAACGACCAGCGGCGTATGTCCTTGTAGTAGTCCTCGAGATAGGGATTGAACTTTACCTGCTCGTATCTGGGTTCCCATTGATAGTGATGGGCGAGCATCTCTGTCAGCGTCGTCTTGCCGCTGCCTATGTTTCCTGCGACGACTATGTACATTCTCTGTGGTATGACTCCACAAAGATACATCTTTTTAAGCTTACAGCAAAACCTTTTGCTACTTTTCGGACATTACTTCTTTCCACGAACGATGGAAGGAAGCATGATGTCGGCCACGGAGTAATGGTCAAGGAAGACGCTCCGGTCCACGTGTCCCTTGATGCCGTCCACATAGCTGGTGCTGCTGTACTGCCATAGGACGATGGGCACCTCTTCGCTCAATCCCGGGAATTCGTCTGCATAGCGAGCCACGAAGAACTTGTAGTCCTTGAATTCTCCTTCAAGGTATTTGGCATAGAAGTTTACGCCGGTATAGATGATTGGCTTTACTCCGAACATGCGTTCTACGCCCTCGAGGAAGGCTTTCAGCCGCGCCTGGAACTGTGCGAGCGAGCCTTTCCCACGCTTTTCGACATCGATAAGGGGGATGAGGTCCTGCTGTCGTGGGTCGACATTCGAGCGGAAGTTCTCCAACTGGACGAGTGCACTTGCCGAAGGACTAAAGAAATGATAGACGCCGGCGGGTATGCCTGCTTGTCGGGCTCCATAGAGGTTGCGCAGGTAATACTCGTCGACATAGCCGGCACCCTCAGTGGCCTTGATATAGGCGAACGTCACATTGTCTGCTCTTGCCACGCGACTCCAGTCGATTCGGCCTTGATAGTGCGAGACATCGATGCCTTGCTGCGAAGCGACAGTGTAGGTAACCTGGGTCCGCACCTCTGTCAAGCGGGGCAGAGGCCTGTCTGGAAGTGGCACCGGCGGCAGCTGATCCGGCATCGGCAGGGCATATATGGGATCGATTGATTCACCTTTCTTCTTGCCTTTCTTGTCGGCGGAAGTAGTCAGAGCCGCAATGAAAACGGTAAAGAAAAGCAGGTAGCGGAGCGACATAATGCAGTTACTCTCCTAAATAACTGAACTCGAAGTTGTCACTTTTAATGCCCGGATACTGGCTTCTGGAGTCGATATCCTGGCGTCCACGAAGGTGGGCAAGCACTTTGTCATAGCACTCCTGGACACTTTCGGCCTTTACCTTGCACACGAAAGGCGTGTCGACGTACTTCGACTTCTGTGTCTCGGGATTCATGAGGACGCGTTTGAACACTATCTTAGCCTCGTACCATCCGGGCTGGGGCTTGCTGTAGTTGGCCAAGGCCTCCTTTTGAGCGGCCTTCTCAGGCTTGTTCTGGCTGGCACCTTTGGCTTTGAACTCTTCCATCGTGGCAGCAGTCGTCTTGATGGCAATAAAGAAAGAACGCTGGCTGACCTTGACGTGCTTGGGATACATGGCACTGCCCGACATGAACTTTTCCAGCTCGAGCCGGATGTTTTCATTGACTTCGACGCCGCCTAACGTAGCAAGAAAGTCGAGAGCCTCCTCGACACTATAAACGAGCGTTTCTTCGTCGAAGTATCTGATATAAAGATTCATCAGGTAATCTACAATTTTACAATTGACAACTTACAATATAATTTCGCGCGACAAAAGTAGTAAAAAGACATCACATAACGAAATTTTCGAGCCACAAAAACATGCTAAGTGGAAGATTTTGACTAATTTTGTGCGCCGAAAGAGATAGAAGGAAGATGAATGTCAAAAGGTTTCTTAAGGACTGGTCACTGCCTCTGAGCATGCTGATGGGCGCATCGGCCTACTTCCTCGGCAGGTCTCTGTCGCTCTCGCCTGCAGTCAAGGGGGCCATCCTGACTGGTGTCGGCCACGTGCAACCCACGTTGATTTTCCTGATGCTCACGCTGACGTTTTGCCGCGTCCGGTTGGAAGACATGCGACTTCGCGGGTGGCAATGGTGGCTGCTGGCTTTCCAGGCAGGCATCGCAACCTTGCTCTGCGTGCTTCATCAGACGACGGAAGACGCGGCGACACGGGTCTTCCTGCAGAGCACAATGCTTTGCTTCCTCTGCCCCACGGCGACGGCGGCGGCGGTAGTGACTGCCAAACTGGGCGGCAACATCGGTTCGCTGACGGCTTACACACTGCTCATCAACCTCACCAGTGCTTTTCTCATCTCAGCCTTCGTGCCTCTCGTCAACCCGACCGGCGGGCTGACCTTCTGGCTTTCCTTCTGGATGATAGTCCGCAAAGTGTTCCCCCTGCTCATCTTCCCGCTGTTGCTCGCCCTCATCATCCGCCGTATCTCCCCCACCCTGCTGCGCTGGCTGACCTCGATTCCCGACCTGCCCTTCTACCTCTGGCTGGTCTCGCTGTCGCTTGCAATAGCCGTCACCACGCGGATCCTCGTGCATGCCGAGGTGACGCTGCTGCTCTGCCTGCTGATTCTCACAGGTTCCCTCGTGGCATGCATCGCGCAATTCGCGACGGGCAGACTCGTTGGCAGGCATTACGGAGAAGCCGTCACGGCCGGACAAGCCTGCGGACAGAAGAACACGGTCCTGGCCATCTGGGTCGGTTATACGTTCCTCGACCCCCTGACCTCCGTGGCGGGCGGCTTCTACACCATCTGGCACAACGTCTTTAACTCGTGGCAACTCTACAAACGGAACCAGCCGCGTAAGTAGACATCCACTGCTGAGGCAGATGACATAACACGTCGCATCGCCAGTACTACCGTGGGAAAACTCCAGTACCACCGTGGGAAAACTCGAGTTTTCCCACGGTGGTACTGGAGACCTACTACAGGGGGTTCCCCGGAGGACTGAGCTTCGTCGCCCCCTTCGACAGGCCTCGGGACCTGTCATTCCATTAGGCAACTGGCACTTTTTTCTGTCTAATTGAAAAAAATATCGTATTTCCCTTGGCAGAATGACAGAAATGCCTTACCTTTGCACCGCAATTAGCAAAAAGATGACACACACTGGCAATCGTTACTTCGGCTTTTATTATTACTTTTACTTTAGCAGATGAAGTAGAGCGGGCCGTCGTATATATATAAATAAGGTATAGGAAAAAGAACATATCGAAACATCCCGCTCTCCAACCGAGCGGGATGTTTCTTTTAATCCAAGATTATAAAATTCAAAACTCAAGACATTGAAAAGGATAGCAATACAAGGCATCGAAGGCAGTTTCCACGACATCGCCGCCCATCGCTTCTTCGAGGGCGAGGAGGTGGAGCTCGTCTGCTGCGACACTTTCGAGGAGATGTTCGCCCGACTCAAGGCAGAGAAAGACCTGCTGGGACTCATGGCGATAGAAAACACGATTGCCGGAAGCCTGCTCCACAACTATGAGCTGCTGCGCGAGAGCGGCATGACGATTGTAGGCGAACACAAGCTCCGCATCAAGCACAGCATTATGTGCCTGCCGGATGAGGACTGGAAAGACATCACCGAAGTGAACTCCCATCCCGTCGCACTGATGCAATGCCGGCAATTCCTCTCGCGTCATCCGGAACTCCGAAAGGTCGAAACGGCCGACACAGCAGGCGCAGCCGCCGACATCAGCAGGGAACGCCTGCGCGGACATGCCGCCATCTGCCACCGCGACGCTGCCGACATCTACGGCATGAAAGTGCTGCAAGAGGGCATCGAGACAAACAAACACAACTTCACACGCTTCCTCGTCCTCGCCTGGCCCGAGAAGGCCACAGCCATCCGAAGCAACCACCACATCGACAAGGCCAGCCTCGTCTTCACACTTCCCCATGAGGAAGGCAGCCTGAGCGCCATCCTGTCGGTCCTTTCGTTCTATAAACTCAACCTGACTAAGATACAGAGTCTGCCCATCATCGGGCAGGAATGGCAATACATGTTCTACATCGACCTCTCCTTTAACGAGGAGAAACGCTACCGTCAGGCTCTCAACGCAATAACCCCATTGACCCGCGAACTCAAACAACTTGGTATCTACGAAGATGGAAAACAAAGCATTTAATATCAAGCCGGCTGACAGATTGGCCGACGTAACAGAGTATTACTTCAGCCGCAAACTGAAGGAAGTGGCGGCGATGAACGCCGAAGGAAAGGACGTCATCAGCCTCGCCATCGGTAGTCCCGATATGCCTCCCTCGCCGGAAACAATCGAAACGCTCTGCACAGAAGCCCGCAAGCCGACAGCACACGGCTATCAACCCACGATGGGCATACCTGAATTGCGTCAGGCAATGAGCCGATTCTACAAACGCTGGTATGGTGTCGAACTCAATCCGAACAATGAAATTCAGCCTCTCATAGGCAGCAAGGAGGGCATCCTGCATGTGACTTTGGCGTTTGTCAACGTCGGGGATGAAGTCCTCGTACCCAATCCCGGCTATCCCACCTATACAAGTCTCTCGAAACTGCTCGGCGCAAAGATCGTCAACTATGACCTGCTGCCCGAAAACGACTGGCAGCCCGACTTCGAGCAACTCGAGAAGATGGACCTCAGCCGCGTAAGGCTCATGTGGACAAACTACCCGAATATGCCGACGGGGGCAAGGGCAAGACGCGAGACATACGAGCGACTCGTCGACTTCGCCCTTCGACATAACATCATTGTGGTCAACGACAATCCCTACAGCTTCATCCTCAACGAGGGAGAAAGGCTTTCAATCCTGCAAGTGCCGCGTGCCAAGGAGTGCTGCATAGAGTTCAACTCCATGTCGAAAAGCCATAATATGCCGGGCTGGCGCGTCGGTATGTTGGCCTCCAACGCACAGTTCGTACAGTGGGTACTCAAGGTGAAAAGCAATGTCGACAGCGGAACCTTCCGCGCCCTGCAGCTTGCAGCAGCCCAGGCATACGACAACACCGACCTCTGGCACAGGCTTGCCAACGTCGACATCTATGCCGGCCGACGTCGTCTGGCAGAGGAAATCATGCGACTTCTCGAGTGTAAGTTCGATCCGCAGCAGACAGGCATGTTCCTCTGGGGACGCATCCCCGACAAATACAACGATGTGGAAGAACTCACGGAACGCGTCCTCCATGAAGCTCGAGTGTTCATCACGCCAGGCTTCATCTTTGGGAGCAACGGCAAACGCTACATTCGCATCAGCCTTTGCGCCAAGGAAGACAAGTTCATCGAAGCGCTGGAACGCATCAAAGCCCTCACCAAATAACCCGTCATAACGAGATAACGTAATAACGAAATAACGAAATAAAACACAATATGGAACTCCAATTACAACCCCTGAACCTGCCAAGTGACCAGGAGCGCGCTTTCATCATCGCCGGTCCTTGCAGTGCTGAGACAGAAGAACAAGTGATGACAACCGCCAAGCAACTGGCCGGCAAAGGCTGCCACATATTTCGTGCCGGCATCTGGAAGCCGAGAACTAAGCCCGGAGGCTTCGAAGGGCACGGCGAGTTGGCACTTCCCTGGATGGAACGCGTCAAGGAAGAAACCGGAATGCTTACTGCCACGGAAGTTGCCACGCCTGAACACGTCGAGCTGGCCCTCAAGCATGGCATCGACATCCTATGGATTGGAGCACGCACCACAGCCAACCCCTTTGCCGTACAAGCACTGGCAGACGCGCTGCAAGGCTCTGATGCAACGGTCCTCGTCAAGAACCCCGTCAACCCAGACCTCGAGCTGTGGATAGGTGCGCTGCTGCGCATCAACGGTGCCGGCATACAGAAACTCGGCGCAATCCACAGGGGATTCAGCAGCTACGAGAAGAAGCTGTATCGCAATGACCCCATGTGGCAGATAGCCATCGAACTGAAGCGCCGGCTGCCACAACTGCCCATAGTGTGCGACCCCAGTCACATCAGCGGACGTCGCGACTTGATTGCCTCGCTCTGCCAAGAGGCGATGGACTTGGGCTTGGACGGCCTCATGGTCGAGAGCCACTGCAATCCCGAGGAGGCTTGGAGCGACGCATCTCAGCAAGTGACACCCGAGGTGCTGGACTTCATCGTGTCCCGCCTCGTCTTCCGCGACACCAAAGGACAGGCCGACAAACTCAAGGACTACCGTCACGAGATAGATGCTCTCGACGATGAACTCATCGAGTTGCTCGCCAAGCGCATGAAGGTGTCGCGCAACATCGGCCAGTATAAGAAGGAGATGGGCTTGACGGTTGTGCAGACACGACGCTACAGCGAGATTCTCGACAAGCGTGGTGCGCAGGGTTCACTGCTGGGCATCGGTCGCGAATGCATTAAGAGCATCTTCGAGAACATACATGAAGAGAGCGTTCGACAGCAGATGGAGATATTCAACAAGTAATATGAGGATACTTATCTTAGGCGCCGGTAAGATGGGCAGCTTCTTTACCGACGTACTTTCCTTTGATCATGAGTGTGCTGTCTATGAGATAGATGCCCGCCGAATGCGGTTCCTCTACAACACGCAGCGCTTCACCACGCTCGACGAGATACGCGACTTCAAGCCAGAACTCGTGATAAACGCCGTCACGCTGAAGTACACGACTGCTGTCTTCGAGCAGGTCATTCCTTGTCTTCCCAAGGATTGTATCATCTCGGACATATCGTCCGTGAAGACGGGACTGAAGGACTTCTACGAACAGACTGGTATGCGCTACGTCTCTACGCACCCGATGTTCGGCCCCACATTCGCCAACCTTGGGGCACTCTCCTCAGAGAACGCCATCGTCATCACGGAGGGCGACTACATGGGACGCATCTTCTTCCTCGACCTCTACCGTCGGCTCGGGCTGCATGTCCACGAATACAGCTTCGACGAACACGACGAGGCGATGGCCTACAGCCTGTCGGTGCCCTTCGTGAGTACCTTCGTCTTCTCTGCCGTCATGAAGCATCAGGATGCGCCCGGCACGACATTCAAGCGACACCTAAAGATAGCGAAAGGCGTCTTGAGCGAAGACGACACCTTATTGCGCGAGATTCTCTTCAACCCACGCACTAAGACGCACGTCGAAGGCATACGTTCCGAGTTGAAAGACCTGATACAGATTATCGACAATCGCGATGAAGAGGCACTCAACGCTTACTTGACAAAGATACGAAACAACATCAAATAAAAAGCGACTCCCCAAAGAAACTCTGAATCTTTGGGGAGTCGTTTTATTATCTCCAACCAGGCATCCCGGTTCCGCTCTTGTGGACCAAATTGATACGTATGCGGTAGAGCAAGGTGCTGTAAGAAGGAATTTCTTCTGACGACTCGCCTCCGTATGCCAGTTGCTGCGGGATGTAGATGTCCCAGTCATCGCCTTTGACCATGTACTGGATTGCAGTCTGGAAGCCTTCTACCGTGTTAAGCACAGGCATTGCAAGCGGAGCATCCGTCAGGTCGTCGAGTTCTCCATAGTATGTCTGGCTGAAGACCGTCAGGTTTTCTTTGCTGTCGGGATAGTTCTTGTCCATAATCCAGCCGCGATAGTACAGGCGTACGCTGTCGGTATATGCCGGGCTCCAGTCGCCGTCGCCGCGTTTATTTATCTTGCAGACGATGTAATCTGTGGAAGGGCCTTGTACATTAGGACTCTTCATAAGTGTTCGGAAGAGGCGCCAATCGCAGTGGTCCTGCCATTCGTCTCCATTCGGATATTGCGCCTTGGCAGCAGATATGGCCTCCTGTGCCGTGTCGTAGACTTCAGCAAACCATTGGGCATTGCGTTCCTTCCAGTCATGATACGGGTCATAACTGTTGTCGCTGTCCTTGCAGGAAGCAAGGAGGAGCAACGACAGCACCGGGAAAAGTAAGGCTTTCTGGCTGATGTTCATTCCTAAAGCAGGTTTTTGAGGAGCGATGTTATGCTGACCTTGTCTTCGATAATACTGCGGAGCTCGCTGATGTGCACGCGTTTCTGCTCCATAGTATCGCGGTCGCGGAGCGTCACGGTATTGTCTTCCAGGGTCTGAGGGTCGACGGTAACGCAGTAGGGACAACCAATGGCGTCCATGCGGCGGTAGCGTTTGCCTATCTGGTCTTTCTCTTCGTACTTGCAGTTGAAATGGAAGCGGAGGTCGTTGATGATTTCTTGCGCCTTCTCGGGCATGCCGTCCTTCTTCGTCAGGGGGAAGACGGCGAGCTTGACCGGTGCAAGGGCGGCGGGAAGATGGAGCACTGTACGAACCTGACCGTCAGGCAGCTGTTGCTCCTCGTAACTGTGGCACATGATGGAGAGGAACATACGGTCCACGCCGATTGAGGTCTCGATGACGTACGGTGTATAGCTCTCGTTTGTCTCGGAGTCGAAATATTCTATCTTCTTTCCGCTGTACTTGGCGTGTTGCGAGAGGTCGAAGTTCGTGCGGCTATGTATGCCTTCCACTTCCTTGAAGCCAAAGGGCATGTGGAATTCGATGTCTGTAGCGGCATTTGCATAGTGGGCGAGCTTGTCGTGGTCGTGGAAACGATAGTTCTCCGACCCGAACCCAAGGTTCTGATGCCACTTCATGCGGGTCTGCTTCCACTTCTGGAACCAGTCGAGTTCTGTGCCCGGCTGGATGAAGAACTGCATTTCCATCTGTTCGAACTCGCGCATGCGGAAGATGAATTGTCTGGCGACGATTTCGTTGCGGAAGGCTTTACCTATCTGTGCTATGCCGAAGGGGAGCTTCATGCGACCTGTCTTCTGGACATTGAGGTAGTTGACGAAGATGCCCTGAGCTGTTTCGGGGCGCAGGTAGATAGTGCTGGCGCCATCGGCCGTGCTGCCCATCTCGGTCTTGAACATGAGGTTGAACTGGCGGACATCTGTCCAGTTGCGCGTTCCGCTGATGGGACAAACGATTCCCTCGTCGAGTATAATCTGCTTGAGGCCATCGAGGTCGATGCCGCCTTCTGCGTTCATGACTTCCTGGAAACGATGGTGCAGGTCGTCATACTTCTTTTGATTCTCGAGGACACGTTCGTTCGTGGCGCGGAACTTCTCTTCGTCGAAACTGTCGCCGAAGCGCTTCCGTGCCTTTTCTATTTCCTTCTGGATCTTGTCTTCGTACTTTGCCATCTGCTCTTCGATGAGCACGTCGGCGCGGTATCGTTTCTTCGAGTCGCGGTTGTCGATGAGTGGGTCGTTGAAGGCATCCACGTGTCCGCTGGCCTTCCATGTGGTGGGGTGCATGAAGATGGCTGCATCGATGCCCACGATGTTCTCGTGAAGCAGCACCATGCTCTGCCACCAATACTGCTTGATATTGTTCTTAAGTTCTACGCCGTTCTGTCCATAGTCGTATACGGCGCCGAGTCCGTCGTAGATATCACTCGAGGGAAAGACAAAGCCGTACTCTTTGCAGTGAGACACTATCTTCTTGAAAACATCCTCTTGTTGTGCCATTTCTTTATACCTTATTTAATAAATGAATCATTTTGGCTGCAAAGATAGCTAATTTTGTCGAGACTTGGTGCAAATCATGTGGTTTTTTATTGTATAATGCGACACGGAGGCAAAAAAAACTTCATATTTCTTGCTTGTGAACGAAAGATGTCGTAATTTTGTCGTTCGATGAAGCAATAACGTGCGAATACACCTATGAAAAAGACTCTCTACACGATATTCCTGGTCGCCCTTGCTGCGGCGATGACTGGTTGCAACGCTTTCGACAAGAAAGGCAAGAAGGGAAAGACCGCAACGCCCGAGCAGACAATCGTGAGCGAAGGAGGTAAAGAGTACGTCGAACTCACGGCAGTGCCCCTCCCCTGCCCCAAGGAGTCGCTCTACGATGCATGGAAACAGATCGGAAGCGTCGAGTTGCAGAGGAAGAGAAGCCTCGACTACAAGACCCACACGCCCGCACTGTTCATCTCGACAGACCTGGACGGCGACGGGAATCCTGAGGTCCTCCTGCGCGGCGAGTCGCCTTATGCAGCCATCTTCTCCTTTGCTGAAGACTCGCTGCGACTCATCACCTTCGTAGACCACACCGAAATGGGGCTGGCAATTGCCCAGAATGGCACCATCATCCGAAACGGGATAGGCGCCAACAACTCATCAGTCTCCGAGTTCATCAAGCTGGAAAACAGCAAGGTATCTGCCTCGGGAGCAGCTCGCGAGACCTTCGTCGTCAAGGACGGCGTCATGGTGTCCGGAGGCACGAAATACCTCCTCCAGAACGACTCCACTATGGTGGAAGTCTCGAAAGACGAGTTCCGCAAAGTCGCACCTCAGCAAGACGGAACCTACCTGGAAGAAATCGATGGCTGGGAAGACTTCAGAAAGCCGTAGAACTTTCCTGACAATTCTCCGCACGCGGGATTTTTCTTTACATCTTCCCCCGCTTAAAGTCCGTCGGCTTAAGGCCAGAGTGAAGACCCTTCCCCCGAAGAAGGCAACCCGCTCATTATCAAGCATCTGGCAATCCGTCCAGTCCACACCCCAAAGATGACACGTCGAATCGGCAAGAACGACACGTCGAATCAGCAAAGACGACGCTTGGCAAGAACGACACGTCGAATTGGCAAAGATGACACGTCGAATTGGCAAGGACGACCTGAGACGCTCCCGAATTCTGCGAAAAATCTTTACATTTTCCACACATTCAGCAACCCGTCGGGACACCTCGCCCGCCCCCTCCGGAAAGCAGTAAACCGCCCACGCCTGCCGGGAAAAGACAAAAAAATTGCACTCCCAGACGAAATTATGCATCGTCGGACACAATAATTTCATATTATACATCGTTATTTAAAACAGGATGAAAAAACTGCTCTGGATAGGTATGCTCATCGTGTCCACAAGTGTAAGGGCACAATTCGACGCGGCGTTTACCAACACCTGGGCGTTGCAGTCCTACTACAACCCTGCAGCGGCAGGGCTCGACAGTAAGCTGAACGTGGTCGGGATGTACAGTATGCAGATGGTAGGCTACGAGGGAGCTCCCAGGACTATGGTCATCAACGCCGACATGCCCTTGTTTTTCATCGGCCCGAAACACGGCGTAGGCGCAGCCTTCCTCAACGACAACATCGGAGCCTTCTCCAATAAGAAGATACAACTGCAGTACGCCTTCCACCAGAAGTTCCTCGGCGGCAAAGCCAGCATCGGCATTCGTCCCGCACTGCTCATGGTAGGCTTCGACGGCTCGGAACTCGACCTGAACGAAAGCGGAGACGCAGCCTTCGCCACGAACGACGTGAAAGGACAGGCGTTCGACCTCGACATCGGACTCCGATACACCTATAAGAACAGCTGGTATGCCGGCATAAGCGCCGTCCACCTGCTGGGGCCAACCATCAAGCTGGGCGATGACAAGACCCACGAAGTCACGATAGACCCCACCTTCATGGCGCAGGGCGGATACACCTTCACGTTCCGACAGCCACAATACAAGCTGGCAACAGACGCCATGGTACGCTCAGACCTGACATTCTGGCGCGGCGACATCAACGCCCGACTCCTGTACGAAGGCAACAAACACAAGCTCTACGGAGGCCTCATGTACAGTCCCACCATCAGCGTCGGCCTGCTGCTCGGCTTCGACTTCCACGGCATCAACATCGGCTACTCCTATGAAGTCTACACAGGCGGCGTGGGAGCACTGAACGGAACACACGAAATACTCATCGGATACCAACACGACCTCGACGTATTCAAAAAGGGAAAGAACCTCCACAAATCCGTCAGGTTACTTTAGCAAACCATAGAACATCATAGGAATCTCCTATGGCATCCTATAAATAATTAAATATGAAGACAAAAAGTCTGCTTTTAGTAGGTGCAGCCTCCTGCTGCATAGTCTTGGCTTCCTGCCTGGGATCAAACTCGTCGGCAAACGCCGTCGGAGGCGAGTTGACAGGTGTCAAAGGCTCATCCTTCTCGGAACCGACACCCTTTGGTATGGTGCCCATACACAAAGGCTCACTTAAAATCGGCCTGGAAAAGAACGATACCCTGTGGGGCACAGAGTACCCCCTGCGCGACATCAGCGTAGACGGATTCTGGATGGATCAGCACGAGATAAGCAACGCGAAGTATCGTCAGTTCGTGAACTGGGTGAGAGACAGCATCATTCGTGAGCGTCTGGCAGACCCCGCCTATGGTGGAGACGAGACATACAAGATTGAAGAAGACAAGGAAGGAAACCCCATCACGCCTCATCTCGACTGGAGCAAGAGCATTCCCTGGCGCAAAGCCAACGAAGATGAAGACCGCGCCATACAAAGCGTCTACGTAATTCATCCCATCGACGGCACGAAGATGCTCGACGCAAGCCAGATGAACTACCGCTACGAGATATATGACTACGTGCAAGCAGCGCAGAGAAAGTACCGTCTCAATCCAGAGGAACGCGACCTCAACACTGACCACGCCGTCAGCAACGAGCAGGTAATCATCAGCAAGGATACCGCCTGGATCGACGACGACGGCAAAATCATCCGTCAGACCATCACGCGCCCCCTGTCCGGACCTTGGGACTTCCTCAACACATACATTGTTAATATATATCCGGACACCACGTGTTGGGTGAACGACTTCCGCAATGCCGACAACGAACGCTACATGAAGCTCTACTTCTCGAATCCAGCCTTCGACGACTATCCGGTAGTAGGTGTCACATGGGAACAGGCAAATGCTTTCTGCGCATGGCGCACGAACTTCCTCCTGAAAGGCTTAGGAGGCTATGCAAAACAAATACAACGCTACCGCCTTCCCACTGAGGTGGAATGGGAATACGCTGCACGCGGAAAGGAAGGCAACCCGTTCCCCTGGGAAAGCAAAGAAGTCAAAAGCGACAAGGGCTGCTTCTATGCCAACTTCAAGCCCGACCGTGGCAACTACACCCAAGACGGCTCCCTCATCACCAGCAAGTGTGGAATCTTCTCGGCCAACAGCAACGGCCTCTACGACATGGCAGGCAACGTGGCCGAATGGACAAGTACCGTCTACACGGAAGCCGGCGTGGAAAGCATGGCAGATATGAACCCCGAACTCTCCTACAATGCTGCCAAGGAAGACCCTTACCGCTTGAAGAAGAAATCAGTACGTGGCGGCTCATGGAAAGACCCTGAAAGTATGATCAGAAGCGCCTGGCGTTCCTATGAATATCAAAACCAGCCCCGATGCTTCGTCGGCTTCCGCTGCGTCCGCACCATGGTGAATGACAAGCCCGGAACAAACAAGGTGGCCGGCAGCTCAGCCAAAGGCAGCAGCAAAAGTCCCAAGTCATCTTCCGCCGGACAAACACTCAGCACACGCAAGACACGTCGATAAGACGACTCACCAATAGCAATACAACAACAGAAAAGACACAAGAATATGAATCCCATAGCTAAATTGCAGAAGTGGATGGACTCGCCATCCGGTCAAGTTTTTATGAACTACGCCTACAGCTGGGGTGCTGCAGTCGTGGTATTAGGCGCATTGTTCAAGCTGACACATATCCCCGGAGCAAACGAGATATTGTTTGTCAGCATGATAACCGAGGTGCTGGTGTTCTTCATCTCAGGCTTCGAAAAGACCTACGAGAAAGTGCCTCGCACAGAAGGCGAAGCAACAGTTGCAGGCGGACAAGCTATCGTCGTTGCCGGCGGCACACCTCTCCCCGAAGGAGCTGAAGTGCCGGAAGGACCCATCGTCATCGGTGGAGGCGGGCCTGCCGTGATTGGCGGAGGCACAATCCCTGCAGCAAACGGACCCATCGACCCTGATGCACTGGCTGCAGGAACCGGCCTCAGTGCAGCAGCAGCTAACCTCGCAGCAGCAGGGCAGGCAGCAGCCCAGGCCCAACTTGCACTCGAGCAGATACAAAACGGCGGCACTGGCGTGGACGCTAGCCAAATCAAAGCCACCGACCCTGCTACAGTCGAAGAAGCCATCACGAACTATGCCGAAGTGCTTCAGGAACTCACCGAAGTATTCGGACGCGTCAAGAAGCAGGCAGAACGCATGTCAACCGACAGCGAAGAGATGGAGAACCTCAACCGATCCATCACAGGCATCGCCACTGTTTATGAACTTCAGCTACGCAACATCAGCAAACAAGTCAGCACCATCGAGCAGATTGATGAGCAGACACGTCGCATGGCTCAGCAGATTGAAGAACTTAACAATGTCTATGCCCGCATGATAAAGGCACTGACCGTCAACATGAAGGTTGTGCCCAACACAGAAGAAAGCGAGAAGTAACGCACTTCTGTTCAATCAGAGTGTTCAGAGTAATCCTATTATTCAGAAAGCAATAAAGCAATGCCTATAAAGAAGAAAAGGACATCCCCACGTCAGAAGATGATTAACCTGATGTATCTGGTCCTCCTGGCCATGCTGGCACTCAACGTGTCGAGTGATGTACTGAATGGTTTCTCGCTTGTGGCAGATGGGTTAAAGAAGAGTACCGACAATGCCTCAAAATCAAACATAGGCATCTACAGCACCTTCGACCAGCAGATGAAAGACAACCCGACGAAGGTGAAGCAATGGTACGAGAAGGCTCAATACGTTCGTGGCATGAGCGACTCGCTCTATAATCTGGCAGAGGAACTAAAGGAAGCCATCGTAAGGAAAAGCGATGGAAAGGATGCCGATGTCAACAACATACAGAATCGCGAAGACTTGGAAGCCAGCACACAAGTGATGCTTGCTCCAGGCACAGGACGTGGCAAAGAACTCTACAAAGCCATAAACAACTACCGCGAACGCATCGTGAAGATGGTGACAGACAAAGAGAAGCGGGAAATTATCTCCAGTAACCTTGCTACAGAAGTGCCTGCGAAAGCAAAGATTCTCGGAAAGAACTGGCAGGAATACTCCTTCGAGAACATGCCGACAGCTGCTGCCGTCACCTTGCTAACCAAGTTGCAGAACGATGTCCGCACAGCAGAAGGCGAGGTGCTCCACAACCTCATCAGTAACGTTGACGTCAAGGACATACGTGTGAATCAGCTGAATGCATACGTCATCCCGAATGCTCAGACTGTGGTTCAGGGCGGACGCTTCAGCGCACAAATCATCATGGCTGCCGTCGACACCACTCGGCGTCCTACCATCTACATTGGTGGCAAGCAGATACAAAGCGACAAGGGCTACTACGAGACCGTTTGCAGTAAGACGGGCGACTTCACCTTCAGCGGTTACATCGAGATGCTGAACGGCTCCGGAGAGAAGGTGCGGCGCGACTTCACACAAAAGTACAGCGTAGTTGCTCCCAGTGCAACCGTCAGCGCAGACATCATGAATGTGCTCTATGCAGGCTACGACAACCCGATGAGCGTCTCTGTTCCCGGCATTCCAAGCAGTAAGTTACGCGTAAGCATGACAGGCGGCAACTTCGAACAAAAGGGCGAAGGCAAATACATCGCTCGTCCTTCGACACCTGGCACAGAAGCCGTCATCACTGTTGCTGCTGAGAGTGAAGGCCGCATGCAGGAGATGGGCAAGTTCACATTCCGTGTCCGCAAGTTGCCCGACCCGACTGCCTACATTGCATACGCTGCTGAAGGCGGCGGCGACAACCACTTCACGGGTGGTGGTCTTTCTAAGCAAGTCCTCATGGGCACAGAAGGCATCGGTGCAGCTATCGATGATGGTCTGCTCAACATCGCTTTCCGTGTAAACAGCTTCGAGATTGTCTTCTTTGATGCGATGGGCAATGCTGTGCCATATCAAAGCAACGGCGCTAAGTTCTCCGACCAGCAAAAGGCACAGATGCGTGGTTTGGCTCGTAACAAACGATTCTACATCCGAGAAATACATGCCACAGGTCCCGACGGCATAGAGCGCACGCTCAATGGTGTCATGGAGGTCATTATCAAGTAGCTCCCACCACTTCCCCATGGGAAAGAAATATATGGTTAATGGTAAATAGTAAATAGTAAATATATGAAGCGCATACTTTCTCTCATCACGGTCACGCTCCTCGTGGCAAGTGCCGCACAGGCTCAGCCGACTAAGAGTCGTGTTGCAACGGCTGCCAAGACTGAGCAGGCTGGAAAATCATCTGCCGCCACTGACCGTGCATCGCTTATGTTCCCCACCACGGCTGCCATGCCTGAAGATGTGGTTTGGAAGCGTGACATCTATCGCCAACTTGACCTGACGAAGGACAAGAATGCTCCGATGTACTATCCCGTGGAGCCCATGGGAAGGCAGGTTAACCTGTTCACCTACCTGTTCCGCCTCATCCTCACGGGCCGCATCAACGCTTATTCCTACAAGCTGGACGGCAACGAGTCGTTCGACGAAAAGGACAAACTGCCCGTGAAGGACATGTTGGAGCGCTACGGAATCTATTACGAGGAGAATGGCGGCAAGATGACCGTGGCCGACAGCGACGTGCCGAGTGCCGAAGCAACACGCTACTATATTAAGGAAAGTATCTATATGGACCAGCGCACTGGCACCTTCCAGACCAAGGTGACAGCCCTTTGCCCTGTCCTCATGCGCGGTGCCGACGAGTTCAGCAGCGATGCAACGCCTTATCCTCTCTTCTGGGTCAACTACGACGACGTGGCTCCATGGCTCGCCAAGCTGCCCATGATGCCCAGCGACCTGAATAATGTCACCAACATGACTGCTGATGATTTCTTCACGATGAACCGTTATGAGGGTCAGATATACAAGACCAACAACATGCAGGGCAAGATGCTGCACAATTATTGTCCTACTGACAGCGACATGGTGGTTGAGCAGAAGCGCATCGAGAAGCAGCTGGGCGACTTCGAGAAGAATGTCTGGGGAAGCGGCTTCCTGCCCGACACCACCAAGAAAGACAGCCTTGATGCCGAGATGGAGGCAACCGAGAAGAAGTCCTCCAAAGGTCTCCTCTTCGGCAGGAAGAACGCCAATGCCAGAAGCACTGTCAGCCCCGACAATTCGAGCACTGCTGCTACAAAGAAGGAGAAGAGCGAGGCTCCGGGCAACTCTTCACCCCGCGTCAGTGCACGCAGGCAGAGAAGATAAGATAAGTAACGCCACATATTGTCTCTATAAAGAGAGCCCCCTGTAGGATGTCTGCAGGGGGCTCTTCTTGTTATAATTGACGTGATGGTTTATTACATCATGCCGCCCATGCCCGGAGCACCGCCCATAGGCATCTCGGGCTTATCTTCCTTAGCCTCGCAGATGACGCACTCTGTGGTGAGGAACATGCCTGCGATGCTGGCTGCATTCTCCAGGGCGACACGTGTCACCTTGGCAGGATCGATGATGCCGGAAGCCTTCAGGTTCTCATACTTATCTATGCGGGCATTGTAGCCATAGTCGCCCCTGCCGTTACGAACCTCGTTGACTACGACGCTGCCTTCCAAGCCTGCATTCTCGACAATCTGTCGGAGAGGCTCTTCGATGGCACGGCGAATGATCTGGATACCTGTTTCCTCGTCGGCGTTATCGCCCTTCATGCCTTCCAGAGCTTCCTGTGCACGGATGTAAGCCACGCCGCCGCCAGGGATGATTCCCTCTTCGATGGCAGCACGAGTAGCGCAGAGTGCATCGTCCACGCGGTCTTTCTTCTCCTTCATCTCTACCTCGCTGGGAGCACCGACATACAGCACTGCCACACCGCCACTCAGTTTTGCGAGACGTTCTTGAAGCTTTTCCTTGTCGTAATCACTTGTAGAGTTGCTGATCTCGTTCTTAATCTGATTGATGCGGTCGGCGATGAGCTCCTTCTGTCCATGGCCGTTGACGATGGTCGTGTTATCCTTCGAGACAGTCACCTTGTCGCAAGTGCCGAGCATTTCGATAGTGGCTTGTTCGAGCTTGAGGCCTGTGTCTTCGCTGATGACGATGCCTCCCGTCAGGATGGCAATATCCTGGAGCATGGCCTTCCTGCGGTCTCCGAAGCCCGGGGCCTTTACTGCGCATATCTTGAGTTGCGTGCGGAGGCGGTTGACAACGAGTGTCGTGAGAGCCTCGCTATCCACGTCTTCTGCAATGACAAGCAGGGGGCGTCCGCTCTGGACTGCTGGTTCGAGGATGGGCAGGAAGTCCTTCAGGTTCGAAATCTTCTTGTCGTAGATGAGGATGTAGGGATTCTCCATGACGCATTCCATCTTCTCCGTGTCCGTGACGAAGTAGGAGCTCAGGTAGCCGCGGTCGAATTGCATGCCTTCCACAACACCGATGGTTGTGTCGCGCCCCTTGGCTTCTTCGATGGTGATGACGCCGTCCTTGCTTACTTTCTGCATGGCGTCGGCCAGGAGCTTGCCGATTTCAGGGTCGTTGTTGGCGCTTACGGCAGCCACTTGCTCTATCTTCTGATAGTCAGAAGCAACAGGTTCCGACTGCTTCTTGATGCTCTCGACGACAGCAGCGACAGCCTTGTCGATGCCGCGCTTCAGGTCCATTGGGTTGGCACCTGCGGCTACGTTCTTCAAGCCTTCGCGTACGATGGCCTGAGCCAGCACGGTTGCTGTGGTTGTGCCGTCGCCTGCATCGTCGCCAGTCTTGCTTGCCACGCTCTTGACGAGCTGTGCTCCAGCGTTCTGGAAGGCGTCTGCCAGTTCCACTTCCTTAGCGACTGTGACGCCGTCCTTAGTGATTTGAGGAGCGCCGAACTTCTTTTCGATGATGACGTTACGACCCTTCGGACCGAGAGTCACCTTGACTGCATTTGCCAGTTGGTCTACGCCCTGCTTCATCACATCGCGGGCCTCGAGGTTGAATTTAATATCTTTTGCCATGATTTTCTTGATTTAGTTTGTCGTTATTACGTTATGTCTTTATCACGTTATTACGGGACGCTTTACGAGAGAATAGCCACCACGTCGCTCTGACGCATGATGAGATACTTCTTGCCCTCAATCTCGAGCTCTGTGCCGGCGTACTTGCCATAGAGGACTTCATCGCCTGTCTTGAGGATCATTTCTTCGTCCTTCGTGCCATTACCTACGGCAACGATGGTGCCCTTCAAGGGCTTTTCCTTCGCGGTATCAGGGATGATGATGCCGCCTACTGTCTTTGTCTCTGCAGGAGCGGGCTCTATGAGCACGCGGTCTGCCAATGGTTTTACGTTCATTTTTGTATTGTGTTTATAGGTTAAACATTCCACATCTCTATATACAAAGTGCGTGCCAAACTGATTTGACACGCTCTTTTATCTGCCACGACTGACATAATTACTGACAGCGACACGTTTCGTCAGCACATCCGGCTCAGTCCTCCTGAAAAACTCCTATAGGGGAATTCCAGTACTACCGTGGGAAAACTCCAGTTTCCCCATGGTAGTACTGGAGTTTTCCCACGGTAGTACTGACGACGCAACACGGAGCGTCTGTTCGGGAGACCTATCTCTTTTGCCTCTTCCTATAGATGCTGAAGCCGATAACGGCAAGGAGCATGACTGCCAGAACTGCCAGAGCGCTGTAAGCAATCGCTTCGGTGATGTGGACGGTCTGCGGGTCGAAGGTCATGACAACCTCGTGCTCACCAGCAGGCACCTTGATGGCACGCAAGACATAATTGGCCCGAGCAATCTCCGCAGGCTGTCCGTCGATGGTGCAAGTCCAGCCGGGGTAGTAAATCTCGCTGAATACAACCACGCCGCCTTGCTGGCTCTTCACCTTGTACGACAGCCTGTTTGCCTCATAGCTGGTCAGTTCGACGGTCGAAGCCGCTGTGGTATCGCACTTCAGAGGCTCGCTTCCGAGGATGGCTTCGAACTGTTTATCCACCACAGCCACTGTCCTGAGGTCGGTGTCGTGGAGGGCTGCAATCTCCGAATCAGCATCGGGAACGTACTTAATCTGCTCGATGAACCAGCCGTTGCCCTGTGCCCAAGGATTCTGGACAGGCAGTTTGCCGTTGTCCTTCAGCGGCAAGATGACGTACTTCGTGTTGAGCATGTTGAGCACTGCAAAGAGACTGTCGCCGTTGCAAACCTCGAGATGTCCGCCAGTTTCTACAACTGCCTGATTGATTCTGCCCATTTCTCCCTGCAGGTGCTCCTCGATGAGCTCCTGATAGCGACGTAGTTTGGCAGGATGATAACCACCGATGCTCTTGTGATAGAACGAGGTGGTATTGTCGTTGAAGGTGCTTACGCTGAGGTTCAGAACGCGGTAATAGGTGTCAGTATCCTGACAGATGAGGCGGTCGGCATCAGTTTGGGGGAAGGCCTCGGCGTTAGTCTGCGGACGGGAGAACATGCCGTCGTTGAGGTATCGCTTGTTTACGCCCCACATATCAACGAGGCAGAGCAGGATGAGGCCTGCTATCATCGGCGTCGCCTTCAGCTTCTCGAAGCGGTATGCAAGCAGCAGGAGGGTGCCGATTGCCACGACGATGAAGCTTCTGAAGGCATCCGCGGTGAACATCGCCCTACGCATCTCGCCCATATTCGCCAGGATTTGTCCCGCCATCTCCTGCGGAATATAGCCCGCCGAAACGTATTGCTGCATGTAAGCTTGGTCAGAGCTCGACACGTAATTGCCGAAGAAGACGTCCGGCATAAGCCAGAAGAGCAACGCCATACCTCCAGTGAGCGCAAAACTTATAGTAATATAATGTACGCGCGAGATGTGGTCCTCCCGTCCACGCAGGCAGTCGGGATTGGTCACAATCTCTTTCAGGGCGAGCATTGCAAGCAGGGGAATCGTGAATTCAGCAATGACGAGGATGCTGGCAACGGTGCGGAACTTGTCGTACATAGGCACATAATCGAGGAAGAAATCCGTAAAGCCCATGAAGTTCTTGCCCCATGAAAGGAGTATGCTCAATACGGTGGCAGCCACGAGGCACCACTTCATGGGACCCTTCACAATAAAGAAGCCGAGCCAGAAAAGCATGAGGACAAAGGCCCCGACATACACCGGACCGCTCGTTCCAGGCTGTTCGCCCCAGTATTGAGTAAAGCCGCGATAGATGGGGGCAAACGTTGGATTGGCTTTCTTCATTGCCGTCTCGTTGTCGGCCAACAGTTGGCTCGCACCGCCTTTGGTGTTTGGAACGAGCAACGTCCAAGTCTCCCCGATGCCATACGACCACATGGTGATGTAGCTTCGCTCCAGTCCGCTCGACGTCTGATCAGCAGGGTCCTTCGTCTTCTGCGTAAGTTCGCTCTTGCCGCGCATGCTTTCCTTGCTGTATTCCCAAGTATGGTAGAGGTTGCTCAAGTTGATGAGGACGCCCAGGATGCCGCCGATGGCGAAGCACGCAGTTGCCTTCAGCCACTTGGCAAACGCTTTCTGTCGGATGGCGTCGATGAGGAAAGCGAGCGACATAAAGGCAATGACGAACAGGAAGTAGTAGCTCATCTGGACGTGGTTACTGAGGACCTGCATCGCCGTAAAGAAGCCCGTCACCACGATGCCCAGCATGTATCGGCCTCTGTAGCACAGCACCATGCCTCCGATGGTTGGGGGAATGAAGCTGAGCGTCAGCAATTTCCAGATGTGTCCGGCTTGTATGATGATGAAGTAATAACTGCTGAAGGCCCACAGGACTGCGCCGAGGGCTGCCATCCATGCGCGGAAGTCGAACGCTCGGAGCATGATGTAGAAGCCCAGCAGCATCATGAAGACGTAGGCGGCATAGGCTGAGAGGCCCGGCAGACCGAGCTGATAGACCTGTTCCAGCGTGCTGAGCGTCTCGGTGCTGCGGTAGCTGGGACTCATCTGATAGGTGGGCATGCCGCAGAAGAGCGTGTTGGTCCATCGCGTACGCTCGCCATTATGGGTGGCTCTGTACTGCTCCATCTCCACGCCACTGCCGACGCCTCCGGTGTGGTCGTGCCCCGAGAGGACGAGTCCATCACGGATGGGCACGATGAAATATACGATGCTGACGGCCACGAAGAACAGGACGGCCAGCACATCGGGTAGATACTTTTTCAAATTCATAAGGCTTGATTCATGATTCAAAATTAAAGAAAAAAGGCTGCACGAATGCAGCCTTTGTTTCTTTTCCAGCGTAGCTGCGTAGATTACTTACGCAGGCCGAGGGCTTTCACGATGGCACGGTAGCGGTTGATGTCGCGTGCCTTCAGGTAGTTAAGCAGGGCGCGGCGCTTACCGACAAGGCCGGTAAGGGCACGTTCGGTGCTGTGGTCCTTACGATTAAGCTTCATGTGCTCCGTAAGGTGCGAGATTCGATGTGTGAACAAAGCAATCTGGCTCTCGGCGCTGCCTGTGTCTTTCTTGCCCTGGCCGAACTTCTCGAAGATCTCTTCTTTCTGAGTTGAGTCTAAGTACATAATGTAATGTGTGTGTGTTAAACTTGTTTGTCGAACAGCGCCACTCGTCGGCACTGTTTCGCAAATGCAGGGACAAAGGTACGATAAAAAGTGAAAAACGGAAAGCGAAACGTAAAAAATTATTGGTTTCTAATGCATTTTTTTCTTTTTCCGGCTGGAAAAGGGAATCTTTCCGGCTGCATACCCTGCCCAATCCGGCACTGTTCGCTGCATCACCCGGCAGGAAGGATTGCCCCGCGCATCATAATATGTTGCTTGCAGCATCATGAACCTGCAATTGCAGCATCATGAATATTCAATTGCAGGTTCATGATGCTGCAAAGGCTCCACTATGCTATGTCTGCCGACGGACTGTATTGGGACGGGCTGACCGGCAGCATGGAACGGTCAACGTTCAGCGTCGGGCAGGATTTCGCGCAGTGGAATCATGACGAAGTCACGCTCCTGCATGTGCGGATGAGGGAGGGTGAGTCGGGGCGTGGAGAGCGTCAGGTCGTCGTAGGAAAGCAGGTCGATGTCGATGGGCCGGTCGGTATAAATGCCGTCCTTCGACTTCGACTTGCGTCCCAGTTCACGTTCTATCTGCTGGGTCACGTCGAGGCATTCGATGGGGGAAAGCGCCGTCCGGACCATCACGGCGGCATTCAGGAAGGGATGCTCGCTCTCGAATCCCCAGGGCTCGGTCTCTATGAAGGACGAGACACGCTGCACCGCGCCTATGCGCTCCCCGATGAGTGCAATGGCGCGGTGCAGGTTTTCGGCTCGGTCACCAAGATTGGAGCCGAGAGACAGATAAAGGGCAGCCCCCTCGCCGCTCTCTCCTTGGGGGAGTGCCTCATTGTTGCCGGAACCTTCCGGCACAGCGAGATTGGGGCACTCCCCTAAAGGGGAAGCAGGGAGGGGGCTGTGTGTTTGCTTCTTAGTCATTCAGAATCAGCATTGCATCACCGTAGGGTCCGAAACGATAACGCCTTCCGGGGTCGTTCTCATTGTACCGGAGCGCCTCCTTATATGCCTTCATGATGAGGTCGTAGCCGCCAAAAGCGCATGTCAACATGAGCAGCGTGCTGGAAGGCATATAGAAGTTTGCCACCATGGCATCTGCCATGTGGAAGTCATAAGGCGGAAAGATGAAGCGATTCGTCCAGCCGTGGAACTCCTTGAGCTGTCCGTCGGTGGAGACAGAAGTCTCAAGGACGCGCTGCACCGTCGTGCCGACCGCCACGACCTTATGCCCTTTGAGGTGTGCTTCATTGATGATGTCGCACGCCTTCTGGTCGATGTGCATCTCCTCGCTGTCCATCTTGTGCTTCGTCAAATCCTCCACATCGATGTCACGGAAGTTGCTGAGTCCGCAATGCAAGGTCACGAAAGCGAAGTCCACACCCTTGATCTCCATCATCTTCATCAGCTGAGGCGAGAAGTGCAAGCCAGCCGTCGGAGCCGTCACGGCACCCTCCTTCTCGGCAAAGATTGTCTGGAAGTTCTCGGTATCCTCTGGCAAGATGTCGCGCCTAATGATTTGTCTGGGGATGGGCGTCTCGCCGAGGGCGAAGAGGGAACGCTTGAATTCGCTGTGCGAACCGTCGTAAAGGAAGCGGAGCGTACGGCCGCGGCTCGTGGTATTGTCTATTACCTCAGCCACCAACGACTCGTCCTCGCCGAAGTAAAGCTTGTTGCCGATGCGGATCTTGCGTGCAGGGTCGACCAGGACATCCCAGAGACGCATGTCCTTATTTAGCTCGCGAAGCAGGAAGACCTCTATCTTGGCACCCGTCTTCTCCTTGTTTCCGTAGAGACGGGCAGGGAAGACCTTGGTGTCGTTGAATACGAAGACGTCCTTCTCATCGAAGTAATTGAGTACATCTCGGAACGATTCATGATGCTCGATGACACCCTTCTTGGCATGGACGACCATAAGTCGGCAGTCGTCGCGGAACGGTGTAGGCTCCTGTGCAATACGGTCCTCAGGAAGCTTGTACTTGAATTGTTGTAGTTTCATGTATGTTATAATTGGCGTTATTACATTATTCAATTATGTCCTTCTCACAGAAGATGTCCTGCCGTTGCATCCATTCGTGAAAGTCATCCACCTGCATGCAGTCCTCCACCCTGACGTTTCCCACGCGCGTCCTTCGCAGGCTGATGAGGTGAGCGCCGCTATTCAAGGCCTCACCGATGTCGCGAGCCAAAGCCCGGATATATGTGCCTTTGCTGCAGACGACGCGTATGGTGGCCTGCATCTTCCCGAGGTCAAAGGCCTGAAGCTCTATCTCGTCGATGACCAGGACCTTAGGCTTGAGCTCCACTTCCCTGCCACGCCTGGCAAGATCATACGCGCGCTTTCCGTCGACCTTGCATGCAGAGAAGGCTGGCGGAACCTGCTCGATGCGGCCAAGGAACCTGCCGAGCGCTTCGCGAAGCAGTGTCTCCGTGATGTGGCTGGTGGGATAAGTCTTGTCGACAGGCTTCTCGAGGTCGAAGCATGGAGTTGTCGCGCCGAGCTGCAACGTTGCCACATATTCCTTGACATGCGCCTGGAGTTCGTCGATGCGTTTAGTCGCTTTGCCGGTGCATACGACCATAACACCCGTCGCAAGCGGGTCGAGTGTGCCGGCATGGCCTACCTTGAGCTTCTTCACACCGAGCCGATGGCACAGCTGACTCCTTATCTTGCTTACGACATTGAAGCTTGTCCAGCCCAACGGTTTGTCGAAACAAAGTATCTCTCCCTCGATGAAATCCATCAGTCAACCATTACAAGTGAGTGCCCCGACCAGAGGAGGGCAAGAATGACGACGCCAACGACGATGCGATAAACGCCGAATGCCTTGAAACCATATTTGGTGAGAAACGCGACAAACCATTTCATGGCGAGCAACGCTACCACGAAAGACACCACGCATCCCAGCGCAAGCATCATCAGGTTATCATGTGTGGCCCAGCTTGCATCGGCCTCATCGCCGAAGAACAGCTGCAGGAAATCCAGGGCGGTGGCTGCTGCCATAGTCGGTACGGCGAGGAAGAACGAGAACTCTGCCGCTGCGCGACGAGTCAGCTTTTGTGCCATGCCACCCACTATGGTTGCCATCGAGCGCGACACGCCGGGTATCATGGCGATGCATTGGAACAGGCCTATGCGGAACGCACGCGCCTCCGTCAGTCTGGTCTGCTCACTGCCCTTGTTGAAGAGACGGTCGCAAAAGAGCATGAAGATTCCGCCGAGAACCAGCATGACTGCTACTACCTCGACGCTTTCAAGGAAACGATCTATCAGGCCGGACATCTTGCCGATGAGCCCAATCACTACGGCGGGGATGAATGCAACGAGCAGTTTCCAGTAGAAGTCCCACTTGTGAAGGAAGGCTTGCAACGGTGTGCTGCCCGACGGAGCTGGTGTCGTGTTCAGGCGGAAGAAGCGATTCCAGTAGAGACATACCACGGAGAGTATGGCTCCGAACTGAATGATGATGGTGAACGCCTTGACGAAAGGTGTGCTCTCCACGCCGAGAAGGTTCTGCGTGATAATCATGTGTCCTGTGGAGGAGACTGGAAGGAACTCCGTCAGACCCTCGACAATGGATATGATGATAGTCTCGATGACGGTCATGTCTATGCGTCTTTAGTGTTCTCTTTTCTTGTCCTGGGCTTGTACATGATAGCGAACATGATGAAGATGAAGCCGAAAAGACTCACCAGGGGTGCTATCTTGATGCGACGGGCGCTGAAGATGTCGGGGTTGAAGAAGCCTTCAGAGCTTCCGTTGCCAGACATCAACACGAGGCCGAGGATGACTATAGCCATGCCGATGGCCAGCAGAATGTAGTTCTTTTTACTGAATGCCATGTTGTTTACGATTTGACGAGTTACTGTTTTCTATTTGTCTGCTCTCCCTGCGGGAGGTGAGAAGAGAGGTGGGTTCAATATAGTTCCGACCCGCGCATCTTGAGGCAATGGGTCACTGAGAAGTATGTGCAGAGGATGGTCAACAGCAGGCCGATGACGAGTACTGCGATGCCGGTGACGAGCATGTTCTCTTGGGTGAAGTAGTTCAATAAGCTGCCGTCGTAGCGCGACGCCCAACAAATGCCTCCGATGATGACGGCATCGGCTATGAGGGCTGAGAAGATGCCTATCCAGAACGCCCTTGTCATGAACGGACGACGGATGAAGCTCCACTTCGCGCCTACCAACTTCATGGTGTGAATCACGAATCGATGGTTGAAGACACTCAGCCGGACGGTGTTGTTGATAAGGCTCAGCGAGATGATGACCAGCAGAAGTGCCACGGCGAGCAAAAGGAGGGAGGCGCGGTGCAGATTGGTGTTCAGGCTCTCCACCAAGTCTTTCTGATACATCACGTCTGCCACGAGGTTGGACATTTTCAGGTCTCGGCTTATCCACTGCAGGCTGTCGGCCGACGAGAATTCCGGCTTCACGTGCATCTCCATCGAGATAGAGAACGGGTTTGCCCCGAGGAACTCGGTGGGGTCCAGACCCATGTTGTCTATCTGTTCCTGCAGAGCCTGCTCGCGGCTGATGTAGTCGATGCTGCCGACGTAACGCATCCCGTTCAGCGAGTCGAGCAGATGCACGGCCTGCTGTGTCTGGACGTCGTCGTTGAGTACAACGGTGACGGTCAGGTTTTCCTTCACACTGTCTGCCACCACTCGAGCAGTGAGCGAGAACAGGATGACGAGTCCCATGAGGATGAGCAGCAGACTGACGCTGATGGTGCTGATGACGGCCTGCACCCGCCATGCCATCTTGTTCCTTCTTCTCCGCTTACGGACCTTACTTCCTCTTTCCATTGTTTCTGTCTTTTGTTCTTTCATTTCCTTATGCCTTTCAGCGTGGCACTGCTTGCTTCTGTGATGACGACGGTCACCGTCTGCCCTATCCGCAGGTCGCCTCTCGGCACGATGACCACCTTGTTTTGTCCCGTCCGGCCGAAAAGCTCGTCACGGCTGCGCTTACTTATGCCTTCGACCAGGATGTCGTACTCTTTTCCTATGCACTTCCGATTGGCTTCGGCCGAGAGTTCGTTTTGCAAGGCGATGATTTCGTTCAGCCGTCGGATCTTGACTTCCTCGGGCACGTCGTCGGGCAGGTGTTTGCTGGCGTAGGTGCCCGGGCGCTCACTGTACTTGAACATAAACGCGCTGTCGTAGCCCACTTCACGCATCAGGGAGAGGCTCTCCCGGTGGTCTTCCTCCGTCTCGCTGCAGTAGCCCACGAAGATGTCTGTGGAGATGGCGCAGTCGGGGACGATTCGTCGGATGGCCTGGACGCGGTCGAGGTACCATTCGCGAGTGTACTTGCGGTTCATCAGCTTCAGTATCCTGTTGCTTCCGCTCTGCACGGGCAGGTGGATGTGATGGCAGATGTTGGGTTCTTCGGCAATGACGCGGAGCGTCTCGTCGCTCATGTCCTTGGGATGGGACGTGGTGAAGCGCACCCGCATCTGCGGCACAGCACGGGCCACGAGGCGAAGCAATTCCGGGAACGTGCAGGCCCCTCCGTTGTATGAGTTGACGTTCTGCCCCAGGAGTGTCACCTCCTTGTATCCTTTCTCCTGCAGGTCGAGGCATTCGCGCAGGATGCTCTCCACGTCGCGACTGCGTTCGCGGCCTCGCGTGTAGGGTACGATGCAGTAGTGGCAGAAGTTGTTGCAGCCGCGCATAATGCTGACGAAGCCCGAGATGTGCGGTCCGCATATGCGCTGCGGCACGATGTCGCGGTAGGTTTCTGTGGTGGAGAGCTCCACGTTGATGGCTTTCTGTCCGAGCTCGGCCTGTGCGATGAGGTCGGGAAGCGAGAGATAGGCGTCGGGGCCTGCCACGAGGTCGGCATGGTGCTCATTGATGAGTCCGTCGCGCACCCTCTCTGCCATGCAGCCCAGCACGCCGACGATGATGCGGCGGCCCTGTTTCCTTTGCAGGCTATGGTAGTAATCGAGGCGGGAGAGTATCTTCTGCTCGGCGTTGTCGCGTACGGAGCATGTGTTGAGGAAGACGGCATCGGCCTCGTCCTGACTCTCCGTAACCTCGTATCCGGCCATGCCCATCACGCTGGCCACCACTTCACTGTCGGCCACGTTCATCTGGCATCCGTATGTCTCAATAAGTAATTTCTTCATCCTTGTAAAACATGAACTCTCGCTCCGCGAACGGGGCATACTCCCCCATTTTCGCGGCAAAGATACTACTTTTTTGCGAGAAACACGATTTTTTGACCACAAAATGTGGCTTCCGGACTGCCTTTATAATTAAATAATGTGAAAAGCCTTCACATCGCCCCTCGCTTTTGCACGGAAGACCTCACTCGTGTAAGCCAAAGACTTCTGCAGAGAAGTTGGCAAAGTTCTCTGCAGCATTTTCTGCGGTTTTCTATAACATTGTCTTCCAATCGTTTGCAAAAGGGCCGAAATGCGACGCGTCCCTATGACGAATGCGACGCGTCCCTATGCCAAATGCGACGCGTCCCTATGACGGAAACGACACGTCCCTCCTGTGGAAGCGACGTGTCGTTTTGGGAATGTCCTCGTGCGAGGATAAAAAGGCTGACCTATACCAGGTGGCCGATGATCTGTTCGCGGTCGCCGGGGAGATAGTCGATGACGGGTATCTCGATCATTGTGTAGGCACCGGGCTGCTGCTTCATCGTGGCACGGGCTGCATTGACGAGCACCTGAGCCGTGAGAGCCGGATTGTTGATCTTCATGTTGAACTCGAAGAGCTGATTGTGCGTCTGGCCGCTCACGCCCTTGCGAACAAGGTTCACGCCATGGCCGACATCGTTCAGGGCATCCACACTCTCCACCTGGAAGACGTGTGTCTCGTCGTTGGCAAAGTAGGGGTCGGCCTTGATGTCCTTCGTCACCTGCTCGAGGCTCACGCCATCCTCCAGCTCCACATACACCATGCGGCGGTGGATGCCTTCGCCCACGGCATCGAGAGAGCATCCTTGACGCCCTTCTTGCTGCGGACGCAGACGCTATGTCCCATCGAACGGCCCGGGCCGAAGTTCGTGTAGCTGATGCCCTTGGGAGCAAGGCTCTCCATCAGGGTGCGGACGACGCTGTCGCTGCCTGGATCCCAGCCTGCAGAAATGATGCTCACGGCACCATGCTGCTTGGCGGCAGCCGACAGACTGCGACGCAGGTCGACGATGGACGTGTGGATGTCGAAGCTGTCCACCGTATTGATACCCAGAGCCAGGCACTTCAACGCATGCTCCTCGACGCTGCGCGTGGGCGTTGCCAGTATCGCAACATCCACCTTCCCCAGTTCCGTGATGTCCTTCACCACCTTATACTCAGCCAGTTCAGCAGGCTTGTCGGCAGCCCCGTTACGACGGACGATGCCGGCAATCTCCATGTCAGGGGCAGCCTCCAAAGCTTGAACCGTGTACTTCCCTATGTTGCCGTAACCCACGACAGCAATCCTTAACTTTTCCATGTGCAATATACTTTTAGTTATTCTTATTTCGATTTCGGCGACAAAGTTATAGCTTTTTACCGAAACCAAGCAACAAAACGTCAACTTTTTCTGATAAAAAAACGCAAATGTACGGCACGAAGCCACTCACCCCACCCTACTGCTCACCAAAGGATTCGCAACGCGCCGCAGACTCTCAGCAAAAAAATCTCACACCACGAACACACAAAACCACACATTTCTCACGTGAAATGCACCGTCTCCTGCCATCCCCACCCTCCAGTTCTCCCGAGAAGCCCGAAGTTTTCCAATAGAAACAACGCTCTTTCAAGCAGAAATATCCTTTTTGGAGAACTTTTTGTTTGCCTGCATACACTTATGTACTTATCCGTTAACTACTTAGATTTTTGTTTTGGAAAACTTTTCATTTTTCTTGTTTTTTTTCTTGGTTTGTTTTGGTCAACTCGAAAAAAAAATCTACCTTTGTAGACGTTTTCCAACGGAATACATCAGAAACATAAAATTAACACACTATAACACCATGTTCGTTATCAAAAGAGACGGCTCACACGAAGAGTTCAACAGAGCCAAAATTAAGAACGCCCTCATGGGGGCATTGCAATCGGTGAACAAACTTGACGAGGAAAAAATCAAGAGCGTAGCCACCGACTTGAGCGAAAGCATCTCAGTACGCGACGGCTTTACCGTGGAAGAAATACAGAACCGAGTAGAGCTCGCACTGATGCAGAACGGATACTACGACGAAGCCAAAGCGTATATCCTCTACCGTCAACAGCACGCCGATGCCCGCTTCATCAAAGAACGCATCGACTACATGAACGAATACAGCCACAGCAGTGACAACGCTGCGACTGCCTCGGAAACAGATGCCAACGCAAACGTCACGATGAAGAACGTGGCAAACCTGGAGGGCGAAGTCTACAAGACCACAAACCGCGTCATTCAACGCCAGAGGATGAAGGACAAGCTCAACCAGATATACCCCGAGGTCTCTAAACAATACGAGGCAGACCTCAACCACCATATTATATATACACACGACGAAGCATCAACCCCCGTACTTAAACAGTACTGCATGGCCGTCAGCCTCTACCCCCTGATGACTGAAGGCGTGGGCAACATCGACGGCGTAACACCCAGCCCGCCAAACGACCTGCAGTCCTTCTCCGGACAAATCACGAACCTCACATTCCTGCTCTCCTCACAATGCAAAGGCGCCGTCGCATTCGGCGAGTACTTTGTCGTGCTCAACTATTACATCATCTCCGAGTTCGGACAAAAGTGGTATGAACACCTCGACGACGTGGCAACCACATCGATCTGTCTGCAGGAACGCACCGTACGCGACCATATCCTGAAGGCCTTCAAACAGTTCGTCTGGGGCATCAACCAGCCTGCAGGCAACCGGTCCTACCAGTCGCCCTTCACCAATGTATCCTACTACGACCATACTTACTTTGAAAGTCTCTTCGCCGACTTCTGCTATCCCGATGGGACTAAACCTGAGTGGAAAGCCGTCGACACCTTGCAACGTATGTTCATGAAGTGGTTCAACAAGCTCCGCCTCAAGCAGCTTCTCACCTTCCCCGTCGAGACGATGGCCATGGTCTATGACCCCGAGACGAAGGACATCATTGACAAGGACTACAAGGACTTCACAGCAGAGATGTACGCCGAAGGGCATTCGTTCTTCACATACATATCAGACAGCGCCGACTCGCTTGCCTCTTGCTGCCGCCTGAAGAACGAGCTGACGGAGAACACCTTCAATCCCACATCCGGCCTGACAGGCGTGATGACCGGCTCATGCAACGTCATCACCCTGAACATCAATCGTATCGTGCAGGACGCCAAGCGTACCGTTGCTGCTGCAGAAGGCAACTTCGACTTCTATGCTTTCCTGCGCCTCTACCTGACCACCATCCTGGAACGCGTCTATAAGTATCACATCGCTTACAAGACCATGCTCTACGAGATGGAGGACCGCGGCATGTTTGCTGCATCGAACGGAGGCTACATCTACATCAGCAAGCTCTACTCCACGATTGGCATCAATGGACTGAACGAGGCTGCCCGCTTCTTGGGCCTGACGGTCGGCAACAACCCGGAATACATCCAATTCCTGCAGCTCATCCTCGGCACAATCAAGGAGGAGAACAAGCGTCACAGCATCCACGACAAGAAGAAGCCCTTCCTCTTCAACTCCGAAGTCGTGCCTGCCGAGGGACTTGGCGGCAAGAACTACCGTTGGGACAAAGAGGATGGCTACTGGGTGCCCGAGGACGAGAACCTCTACAACTCCTATTTCTACGACGCCCACGACGAGACTCGCGTACTCGACAAGTTCATTCTTCATGGCCGGCAGACCTATCAATTCACCGATGGCGGCAGCGCTCTCCACTGCAACCTGCAGGATCATCTCTCGAAGGAACAGTATCTCAAGCTCATTGATTTCGCTATTGAGAACGGTACGTCCTACTATACCTTCAACATTCCTAACTCGAAATGTGAGGATTGCGGACACATCATCAAGAAGCCCATCGAGGTTTGTCCCTGCTGCGGAAGCACGAACATCACACAGTACACGCGCATCATCGGCTATCTGCGCCCCATTCCTGCCTTCGGCAAGGACAGACAGATTGAGGCAGCCAAACGCACATACAGCTGCGGACTGGGATGATGAAATACGTAGACGTCAAGGAGGTTTTCGCCGAAATCCCCGATGAAATAACGTTGGCAGTCAGCATCAGCGGGTGTCCCATCCACTGTCCTGGCTGCCACAGCAAATATCTCTGGGGCGACACCGGCGAGTCTCTGACAGTGGAAACACTGAAGGAGATGCTGGAGAGCCACAGGGGAGTGACCTGCCTCTGCATGATGGGGGGCGACCAGGACCCTGCCGAGGTTGACCGCCTGGCCTGCTGGGTGAAAGAGAATTCAAAGGTCCGGACGGCTTGGTACAGTGGTCGGGACGAATTGCCACAGGAGATCTCGCTGTCCAACTTCGACTACCTCAAGACAGGACCTTACGACGAGACTCGTGGGCCGTTGAATGTCAGAACCACCAACCAAAGGCTCTTCCGTGTGGAAGATGGCGCGCTTACTGACATCACGCACCGCTTCTGGAGGTAAATTATTATAGTAAATGAGTGAACCCAATCGAGTTCACTCATTTACTTTTTCACCTGATTGCGATTTACCTGCCGCCTCAGATGTGGAGCCTTTTTCATGCAAAGTAGTCCGTTAACAATTATGTCTATGCTGCAAAAGTACGGAACTTATATCTCTCCACCAAACGCTGCAAAGGGGAGTCGTCAACACCCTATAGTATGCTTTTACATGCATGTAATCATCTATTCTTATTAGCTATATCATAAAGTGGCTTTAAGTCATATTCCAGAAACGATATCGTTTCCTCCTTGCTGTCGTAAGCACTGAGGAAAAAACTATATCCCTTAACCCGATAGAGGTTTGCAGATGTGTACCAGCCAATATGTTCGTCTTCGCCGCAACAGGTATTTACGGGTGGCAGTAGCGCAAGCGACGCCTCGGCTCTGATGTGTCCAGCATTATCTACAAGTGCAATGTCGCCTAAGAACAGCTCATGCCTGTAGAAAAGATGCATTCCATGATGCTCTCCCTTGTAGCTATAGTATTCCAAGCTCTCCTTAGCGTCAGCAGAGAGGAACTCCTGAGGATTAGGTAAGCTGGCAGTATCAACACCTGTCTTTCTCTTCCAAGAGGACTGAGAAGAGAAGGTATACACGTGTGTATTCCTTACGAACTCATCGTGGCTGTGAGCTTGGGAGCTGTTGTCATGCACCTCCAGCTCCAATTCATTACCCCTGAACACGCCGTCCATAATGCTGTCCGTCTCCTTGAGAGGCAAGTCAAAGTGTAACACTTCACCCTTTCCGTCTTTGGGAAGAATGGCCAGGCTCCGTGAATCTTCTTCTACGAACAGGATGCTGTCTCCATACAGACTCATTATGGCATGATTACATGTAGCATTGGAAATGACGATATCATATTCCTTGTCCTGCTCCTTGTAGCATGCAAGCCGGATGGGCTTCCCTCCTGCTATGTACAGCCTCCCATTCCCGTCTGTATCAAATCCCTTTATCATGGCTCCGCCCTCTGGCTCGCAAGGGAACGAGGGGTCGGAGTAGTCAAAGGTATATATATGGAGGGGGAACAAACTGTCTGAGGCCTCTCCATCCGGATTACCCCGTTCAGGCTGAAGGCCCCTTGACTGTATGTCTGCCTGCGAGGAGGATTGTTTTGCCACGCCACTGTCCCTTCGGGAACATCCCAGAAGAAGGGAAGCTCCTAATACAAGTAAAATGTAAGTCTTCATAAGTTATTTGTAGATTTTCTTGCCGTTCTTTATATAAATACCCTTGGGGAATTTACCATTCGGCCATTGGCCGTCAGCGATTTTGCGGCCCATAAGGTCATAGGTGGCATCACCCGCCGGTTCCCCTACGATGCTCGAATCTTTGTCCTCCTCTATTGCATCTATTCCGTCCACCATCTCGTCCGTAAGGTCGCCTACGAGGGTGCCATACCTCTCCCAGCCTTTGCTCTTGTATGCAGCGAGAGCGCTCTCATAGACATGGATGGTGCGGTCATTGCCGGAGAAGAGGTAGTCCGAGACTCCCGTCAGGTTGGGCGGAGTAGTTGCACAGATGTAGACCTCCTTCACAGGCGAGCTGTAGAAGACGCCCTGGGCCATCGACTTGACGCCCTTGCCGATAAGCACGTGATTCAACTGGTCGCAATAGGCAAAAGCATCACCGCCGACCGAAGTCACCTTGTCGGGAATCACCACCTTCTTGATACCAGAACCGGAGAAAGCCTTAAGGGCGATGGCATTTATCGTCTCCGGCAATTTGATGGATGCAAGCTTCTTGAAGCCATAGAAACAGGAGGGCCCCATATTGTTCACGGAAGTGGAGTTGCTCTCATCATAGGTTCCGCCGCCAGAAGTCACACTGGCACTCGAAAGGTCTATGCCCATGAGGTTGCCTTCATTAATGAGCTGACGTATATACTTGATGTCCTTTCCGTTAATCCTTCCGGTGACAACAAGCTTTATGACCTGGTCGTTCGTTAGTTCCCGCTGCAAGCTTCCTGCCGGAATTGACATACTCGGTTGCTCCTCCCAGCTTCGCAACTTCATGAAGGCTGCCATCGGCATCAAGAGAATAGAGGGTAAAGTCTTTCCCTGGCTTTCCCACACTCGTCGGGATGCAGATGTTCTTGGCATTGGCAGCGTACCTAATATTATCGTCGGCATCAAGCATGAGGAAGCCCAAGCCTCCGCTGCCCTCGAAAGCATAGAGGCTGTCAGCCCATAGATACCCATATTCCGATGGTTGGTAGTTCTCGGTCCAATAATCCCAGTACTGGCCGAGATCGCCACACTGCCCTACCAGCTCCGAGCCGTTGCGTTTCTTGCCTTCTGCCTGCAGGAATCCGGTAGAAAGGTCGTAGTCGGCACGGTCCTCTATGAAGATGATCTCACGGTTCTTTACAGGGTATTGGGCAATCTTCCCAAGCGTCGATTTGATGCCTGAGCTGGTTACGGCGATGGGGTGCTCACCATAATCCTCAATCTTCGTCCCTGTCTTTATGGGCTCAAAGAAGCCCCAGATATCGAAGAAGTCTGTGAGGTCTTCCTGAGCCACCTCGCAGACCTTGCGCACGAACTTCAGTCCGCCGTTATTGTTGTTACTGCTGTTGTACAAAACCAGCGGGTCGCTGCGGAGGGCTTTGAACAGTTCGGGATAGAAGGAGGTGTTCTTCTGCGCGAGATGATAATAGAGATAAAGGTCCCAGTACATGCGCAGACGGCTGTCCACCGGTCTGTAGTAGTAAGGTTCCCGGCGCGCATATTCATCCATGACGGTGGCAAGGGCGGAGCCTCCCGACGTGTTGAGTCCGTCAAGATAGCGCACGAGGTTCGAGAAGAGGTTGTTCGAGACTTCGGTGCAGCCCTCCAGCGTGATGGCTTTCTGATTGTTGTGTCCGCACTCATGGCCTGCGCACCAGTCGTCCATGTTAGGGTTCAGGGCATTAAGACAGTTCTTGATGCAACTGATGCCGTTGAAGGAGACTCTGTATGGGGTTGAGTTGGCATAGCCGGCATCACTCTCTTCTCCCTCGATGGCGAAGTTCGGGTTGTTGTAGTAGAGAGGGTAGATGGCTTCACCTCCCGTCAGGTACCATGGGTAGCCTGCTTTCTTGCCGGTTGCCACAGCCTCGGTCATGCCCATCAGGTCCTTTTCCCATACGGCAACGCTATCGTACCAGCAGATGCTTTTATCTACAGTGCTGGGGAATACCGTCTTGAAGGAAGAGGTCTTAAGGTGTATGAGGGAATGTTCTCCACGGATGGTGAAGCGGCCGAGCTTTGAGGCATCACGGAGGGCTTTATAGTCGGCGTCGCTGTGGCGACTAATATCGTAGTAGCCGTTCACTGCGCCGCCTTCGATGTGGATCTGCAGTTCGGGCCATTCCGCAAGCGTCTTCGTCATCGACTTTGTGTCGGCGGTATAGACGACATAGTAGAGGGCGTTCTTCGTGCCTTCGATGATGTTGAGCCCCTTCTTCAGCCTTTGTCCGGTCTTGGCATTGGTGATGAGCTGGTTGTCGACGCAGCCTGCGAAGTAGAGCGATGCGTCTGCCGGCACGTCGTCCCCCACGAAGACGTAGATTTCGTCGTCATCGGCAGCGGCATAGATGCCGGTGGGATTGCCCATGAAGGAGCCTCCTGTGCTCATCATCCTGTCGTTCCAGTAGTTGGCATCGCTGTAGGCTCGGTAGCTGTGGATGCGGAAGTCCTGCTCAAACCTCGCCCAGGTCTGGTTCTTCACCTTGAGGGCAACGTCCGTCATCAAGCCCGAAAGACCTGCCTCGGCAAGGGCCGCGGTGAGCTCCTCGTCGCTCATGGAGGCGTATCCGGCTTTTAGTCGGGTGCAAGCCGCGTCCTCGAAGAACTCGGCACACAGCGTTCCGATGGCGTCGCTGGCATCTGGCTCGGCAGGATAGGTGTTCTCCAAGCCGCCGTAGAGCGTGCCGAAGTTCTTCCAGCCCGACTCTTTGTAGTCGGCCAGAGCGTCGGTGTAGACGTAGATCTTCGGGCTTGAAGAGAAGAGATAGGCAGGTGTGGAAGGTGGCGTGGCAGGCTTGACGTAGGCGTTCTTTACGGCAGAGGAGTAGAAGACGCCTTGGCTGAGCTGGTTCACCCTACGGCCCACGACCACGGTCTGAAGGGAGCTGCAGTAGGCGAAGCAATCACCGCCGAGCTGCCTGACGCTGTTCGGGATGTCGATGGACCTGAGGCCCGACCTGGCGAAGGCATTGCTTCGAATGGCCGTGACGGTGGTGGGCAGCGCCATCCCCTGCAGTTTCGAGCACTCGTAGAACATCTTCTCGCCCACCACATCGTTGCTTGTCGTGAAACTCTCGTAGTAGGCTTCGCCGCCGGACACGATGTGAACGTCCGACCAGTCGAGGCTCGTCACCTTACCCTCTACGACGAGTCCGCGCACGAACTTGATGTCTGTGCCGTTGATACTGCCCGTGAGTCGCAGCTCGCGGTCGGTTTCGGTGAGCAGGGAAGAGAGTGTCCCGGCCGTCTCGACATGGATTTCCGTCACGGCACGAAGGCCTGCCGGCACAAAGGAAACAAGGACTGCCAGCAGCAGCTTGCAGGTCCGGATGTGGAGATACTTGTGCATATTTGCAGTGTTTTTATGGTTTGTTCACGCGCAAATATACGATTATTTTCCATTGGAGGCAAAAGAAGCACAAAAAATCTGCTGGCGGCCGGACCGGAACGCACAGAGGCAGTCCCGGGCGCCCTGTAGGGGAGCCTCTGCAGCAACAGAAAGCATCATGACGCGAAGCACTTTCCGACGCAACGGCCTTAAGCCCGAACCGGTCGCCGAAGGCTGTTTCGCCACCCGCTCCTTGCACCTTGCTCCTTGCCCCCATCATGATGGGTTGTTTGAACATACATGTATGTGCAATTGAATGTACATGTATGTGCAATTGAATATACATGTATGTGCAAACAACGCACTATGCCATGTCTGATGACCCATTAGGGTTAACAGGCATGAACGAAGGAGAAGAATGAGGGGAAAAGGGTGATGGGAGATGAGGGATGGGAGGTTAGAGACGGGCGTGCTCCATGAAGTCGTTGAGTATCTCCTCAACAATCTTGGGGAAGTAAGCCATCTCCAGCTGGTGTTCCTTCTCGGCAATGTCGTCCACGGTGTCAGAAGGAGAAAGGGCTACGCTGTACTGGGCGATGATTTCACCGCCGTCGCAGACGGGCGAGACGTAGTGTACCGTCATGCCTGTCTCCGTCTCCCCAGCCGCCTTGACTGCTTCATGCACATGATGCCCCCACATTCCCTTTCCGCCAAACTTAGGCAGCAAGGCAGGATGGAGGTTGACGATGCGGCGGGGGAAGGCCTCGATGAGGTAGGAGGGAATGAGCGGGAGGAAGCCTGCCAGGACGATGAACTGGATGTCGTAGCGGCGAAGCAGGGGCAATGTTTCGTCGGGATTGTTGAGCTGCACCTTAGGGACGATGGCCGTGGGCACGCCCAGCCGCTCTGCCCTAACCAAGGCATAGGCGTCAGTCTTATTAGAGACCACCAGCGCGCACTTCACACGCTCGGAATGTTCAAAGTGACGGATAAGGTTCTCGCAGTTAGTGCCACTGCCCGAAACGAATATAGCGATGTTCATGATGGCTGGGAATGAAGGTTATGCTGGTCAGGAATCGAGGTCGTATCCGTAGGCTTTCATGGCTCTGTCACTCTGCCGCCAGTCCTTGTCCACCTTGACGAACACTTCGAGGAAGATGCTTTTGCCGAAGAACTTCTCCAGACTCTTGCGTGCCTCAGTCGAGACACGCTTGAGGGCGACACCCTGATGGCCTATGATGATACCCTTCTGCGACTCCCTCTCCACGTAGATGACCGTGCTGATGCGGATGTTTTTGGCAGTCTCCTTGAACTGCTCCACCACGACCTCCACGCTGTAGGGGATTTCCTTGTCGTAGTACAGAAGTATCTTCTCGCGTATGATCTCGGTAACGAAAAAGCGGGCCGGCTTGTCGGTCCACTGGTCCTTGTCAAAGTATGCAGGCCCCTCGGGCAGTAGCTCCTTTATGCGCCTGAGCACATTGTCGACGTTGAACTTGTGCAAAGCACTGATAGGCACTATCTCCGCCTCGGGCAATGCCTCGTGCCATGCCTCCACCTTCTCCGTCAGAGCCTTCTGGTCGCTGAGGTCAATCTTATTGATAAGGACAAGGACAGGAGCCTTCTGCTGCTTCACCTTCTCCAGGAAGTCGCCGTTCTTGTCGGGTGTCTCCACCATGTCCGTGACGTAGAGCAAGACGTCGGCATCCTGAAGGGCACTCTCGCTGAACTGCAGCATTTGCTCCTGTAACTTATAATTGGGCTTCAACACGCCAGGCGTGTCGCTGAAACATATCTGCATCTCAGGCGTATTGAGGATGCCCATGATGCGGTGGCGCGTAGTCTGAGCCTTGAAGGTAGCAATAGAAATGCGCTCACCAACCAATAGGTTCATGAGCGTCGACTTACCCACATTCGGGTTGCCTACTATATTGACAAAGCCAGACTTGAACATAATTATAATGAAGAACGAAGAGTGAAGGATGAGGTATCTGCTGCCGCGGTCCTGTGCTGATTATTCAACGTTTCTCGAAGCGGCAGAAAAGTTCTTCATTCTTCATTCTTCGTCCTTAATTTCTTCCATTCTTCCCGTGTCATAAGGCCTTCCTTATAGAACTGGGCAGGCTCCTTGGCCGCTTCCTTCGCACCGTCGTAACCCCATATCATGTAGCTCGCACCCCATGTAAAGCCAGCACCAAATGCCGTGAAGACAAGCTTGTCGCCCTTCTTGAGCTGCGGCTCATACTCCCACAGGCAAAGGGGAAGCGTGCCGCCACTGGTGTTGGCCATGTGGTCGATATTAATCATGATATGGTCCTTCTCGATGCCAATACGCTGCGCGACGGATACCTCAATGTTGATGTTGGCCTGATGAGGCACAACCCACGCGATGTCTTCCTTCGTCAGGTTGTTGCGCTTGACAATAGTCTTGACGGCATTCGTCATGTTGAGTACGGCATGCTTGTACACGGCACGACCTTCCTGATAGACGAAATGCTCGCGGGCATCAACAGTCTCATGACTCGGCATCTTAGCCGAACCGCCTGCTGCCATGTGAAGAGGCTGGTAGCCCTTGCCGTCAACACGGTAATAACCATCCATGAGGCCAACCTCTTCCGTCGTAGCTTCCCATCATGACGCAGGCAGCGCCGTCGCCGAAGATGGGACAGGAATTGCGGTCCTCATAGTTAGTCATCGAGCTCATGTGGTCGCCGCCACAGATAATGATACGCTTGTAGCGACCCGAACGGATATAGGCAGCTCCCGCTTCCATTCCATAAAGGAAACTTGCACAAGCTGCCTCCATGTCATAACCGAAAGCATTGCTCAGCCCGCAATTGCCAATGATAAGCGACGCCGTGGAAGGGAAATGATAGTCGGGCGTCGTGGTGGCGCAGATGACAAGCTCTATGCTGTCGGGGGCTGCCCCCGTCTTACGCAGAAGCTGAGCAACGGCCCTTGTCATCATGTACGAGGTACCGCTGCCTTGCTCAGGCTTGAGGATGTGGCGCGTCTTGACACCAATCCTCTCCATTATCCACTCGTCACTGGTATCTACAATCCTCGACATCTCTTCGTTGTCGAGGATATAGTCGGGCACGTATCCGCCCACACCGGTTATGACGGCATTGATCTGTTCCAAATCCTTATGCTTCTTTCTCGATGGCCACCTTGCCGCGATAGTAACCGCAAGCAGGGCAAACAGTGTGATAGATGTGGAACTCGCCGCAGTTAGGACATACTGCCAATGCGGGAGCTACTGCCTTGTCGTGAGTTCTTCTCTTGAGAGTCCTGGTCTTGGACTGTCTTCTTTTTGGATGTGCCATAATCTTATTACTATTTAAATGTTTACTATTTACGATTTAATGTTTGCCAACTCTCTCAACGCTGCCCACCTTGGGTCGCTTCCCTTCTCCTCTTCCTGCAAAGTCAGACTCAGAGAGGGGCAGCTGGGATGCACATGACGTAGAGGTATCTGCAGAGCTGCGAACTCATAGATGTTCCAGGCTACGTTGATGATGCCTTCCCGTTCCGGAATGGTGACGACATCGCCGTCGTCGGCATATTCTTCGCCCATCTTTACATGCAATGTACACTGGGCGTCGATGGGTTGGAACATAGCTTCAAGGCAGCGGTCGCATGTTACTTCCACCTCGCCCTTCAGCTGGAACTCCAGTTCAAAGGTGCCAGATGTCCGCTTCACCCGTAATGCTACATCGAGCGAACCCGCCTTGATTTCTGGTCCCTGTACGGCGGAGAAGAAGTCATTGTCAGTCTTCCAATGGTACGACACAGTATCAGAGGAAAGACCTTTCAAATCAACTTTATAACCGTCCAGTTTTCCCATCGGGCTGCAAAATTAGTAAAAAATTCAATTACTTGTGCAACTTTGGCACGAAAAAAATGCTTTATCAGTGCTTTTTGAGCTCTACGCGGAACGTTGTCCCCTTTCCAATCTCGGAATTCTTAACGAAAATGCGCCCGTCGTGATACTCCTCAACGATACGTTTGGCAAGCGAGAGTCCTAAGCCCCAGCCACGTTCCTTGGTCGTGTAACCTGGCATAAAGACTGAGCTGAAGCGGTTCTTGGGAATGCCCTTACCTGTGTCGCAGACTTCCACACTGATGCAATCGAACTCTTCCTTTGCCGTAAGCGTGATGCTTCCTTTGCCTTCCATTGCGTCAATAGCATTCTTGCAGAGGTTCTCTATCACCCATTCGAACAGAGGAGCACTGACAGGAGCGATGAGCGGATCTGCAGGCAAGTTGCACTTCATCGTGATGCGATTGCTGGTGCGGCGGCTTATGTATTGCATCACGTTACTAAGCACTTCATTGAGGTTCTCGGGCTTTGGCTCTGGCTGGGAGCCTATCTTGCTGAAACGTTCTGCGATGCGTTGCAGGCGCTTGATGTCCTTTCCCATTTCGGGAAGCAGTTCGTCGTCCGGATAAGTCTCGCGAAGGACTTCGTGCCAAGCCATGAGGCTGCTGATGGGAGTGCCGAGTTGATGCGCCGTTTCCTTGCTCAAGCCCACCCACACCTTGTTTTGTTCGGCTCTTTTACTGCTTAGCAGAGCAAAGATGGCAACCACGACGAAGATGAGTACAACGCCAAGTTGCACGTAGGGCCACCATGCAAGACGCGTCAGGATGAGGCTGTCGGCATAGCATATCTCCATGTAATCGTTGTCGCCGAAGTTAATGCGGATTGCCCTTCGAGCCTGCTTCATGGACAGAGCCTCGTGCAATACCAAAGAGTCGAGTGATGCACCGGATGCCGTTCCGACGTCCATGTTACGATAATCCTGCACGCGTCCCTCGCTGTCGAGCACGACAACGGGAATCGTATTATTGCTTTCGAGGACTTTCAGGACGAGGGGTAGCTCGGCTGTCGCGTCATCATTATTCAAGGAGCGCAATGCCTCTGCCCATATCTCCATCTTGCGTTGCTCCTCGACCTTGAGGTCACGCACCAGGAAATTAGATACGACGAGCGATGCCACGCAGAGCACAACTGCCAAGATTATCAAGACGATCTTGACTTGACGTATTCTGTTTATCCATTGCATAACAGTATTATAACGAAAAGAAAAGCCTGCTTATTGCATTATAAAGGAAAAAACTCTGGGCTCTAACATCTAATCTCTAATCTTTTTCGTACCTTTGCGCCATGAAACGCTTCGTCCCATACATTATAATATTATATAGTGTGCTGCTGTCAGGATGCCACGACACGCTTGCCCTTCCGGAGGAATGGCCGCGGGCAGAAGCGGAGCGCACTGTAATTGTCTATATTGTGGCGGACAATAACCTCTCTGATGCTGTCCGTGGGGACACGACAGAGATGGTGAGAAGCAAGGATTTGATTCCGGAGAACGTGAACTTCATCATATATCTGGACGACCGCACACACAGTCCCGTCATATATGAGCTATCGAAGCAGAGGGGGCTGCAGCCCTGGAAGCGATACGACGAAGAACTGTGCAGCACGGATGCCAGCGTGATGCTGGGGGTTCTTTCCCAGATAGAGACGAACTTCCCTGCGCGTCACTATGGCATCACCTTATGGTCGCACGCCACAGGTTGGGTGCCAAGACGCAACACCTTCGGCAGTGATGTCACGCCGGGAAAGGGCGAAGGACCGAACGAGATGGAGATACCCGTGCTGCACGAAGTGCTGGCACACCTGCCTAAGTTCGACTATATCTTCTTCGACGCCTGCTTCATGCAGTGCATTGAGGTGGCTTATGAGCTGAGGGACGTTACTACCTACATGGTGGGTTCGCCGGCAGAGATACCGGGGCCCGGGGCTCCTTATGGCAATGTTATGGAGGCTATGTGCAAGGGTGATGCCGAGGGCATTGTGAGGGGATACGACAGTGGATACCCAGACGAGCGGAACATCTACCCGGGCGTACTGCTGTCCTGCATCGACTGCTCGCAGATTGAACCGCTTGCGGAAGCCACCGGACGCCTGCTGACGCCTTTCTATATGGAGAAGACCGAGCCTTCTACTGCAGGCTTCCAGCATTATTGCTCCAGGCTTAACAAGTACACCTACTACTTCGACATGCGCACGACGATGCGCCGACTGCTTTCCGACGAGGACTACGCCGAGTGGATGGAGTTCTTCGACAAGGCTGTTCCTCTGCGGACGCTGTCGCCCTCCAATGAATGGCGCTCCGATGGGCTGTGCAACGCGCCATACGTCAGGGACCCATCCTGCTATGGTGGTGTGTCGATGTTTGTGCCCACAAGGGATTACGAACCCTATGGCTGGAATGTTGATTTCCAGCAGACTTCGTGGTACGAGGCTTTAGGATGGGCAGCGACAGGCTGGTAGTCCTACGGCCTTTTTACGGTGATGTCAATGAGGCCGGCTGCGTAGGGAGCTATTTCGTACTGGTTGAAGAGGAACTCGATGCTGTCGTTCTTGAGCAGGAAGTTGTTGGTCAGGTAGAGGTCGCCCAGCATTGTGATGCCGGTTTTCTCCTGCAGGTCTGTCATGTTCGCAGCGTCCCAGTCCTTGCATAGCTGTCTTTCCATTGCCTTCAGCACTTCCTTCTCCTTATCGGCAGGCACGATGTCGCGGATGCTGAGCAGTTTGCCTGTGTTCTTGTTGAAGTTGTAATAGCCCACTACATAGCTGCCGTGAGCGCCGCCGAGGTAGGTCTCGGTGTTCGCCTGATAGGACAGAATGCTGTCATTACCGTTGTCGACGGCACTGCCCTCTATGTGGTAGGTGTACTGAAGCATGTCTTTGTACTCCGGGTCATATGCCAGCTGTTCGGCGATTTGCTGTTTCCATTCGCTCTCGAGGCTGTCTGCGAGGGAAGTCATAGTCTGGCTGACTGTGGCAAAACCGCGCAGGTAGAGCACGCTGTCGCGCAGTACGGCGGACAGTTGAGATGCCAGTTCTCCGTCGCCCGACAGTGTGTCGAGGTTGAATTCTATGTGATAACAGAGGCTGTCACCCTCGACGATGGGGTTCTCGATGCGCAAGGATGCTTTTCCCCAGGCGGGTTCTGTCTGGTCGTCACTAGTGGTCTTCCAGTCTTCGCAGGCGCAGAAGAGGACTGCCATGGTAAGGAGGGAGAGATACTTTTTCATTGTCTGTCTGGTTATTCGGTTTGGTTTTCTGCGTACAAAATTACGCTTTTTCGCCGAGATCGGCAAGGAATACGTCTTTTTTTCATATATTTGCAGGCAAAAGATGATTAGCTGAAAGCGACAAAGACATGAACCGAATCTCACTTTTCCTGCTTCTCCTTTGCATGGGGAACATGGCTGCAGAGGCGCAGACAGAGCGCCTGATTGCTGAAAGAAACCTGCTTGAACTGCGGAAGGACATGCCCGACAGGTCCGTCGTAATGAATCCCGTGACCGACTTCGACTGCCCGGATCCGTCGGTGGTGCAGGTCGGCGAGTGGTTCTACTGCTTCAAGACCGGCTTCCCCATCAAGGTTTATCGCAGCAAGGACCTCGCCAACTGGACCTTCTACCGCGATATGTTCCCGGGCCCGAACCCACATGAGCCGTTCGGCGACGGCAAGCGCGACCCCATGCACACTGGGGCGGGAGACCTGAACATCAACTATTGGGCACCCAGTCCGGCACTCATCGACGGCAAGCTCGTGGTGTATCTCACGCTCTTCGTCAATATGGAGAACGACCGGCAAGTAGTGCTTGTGGCCGACGACATCGACAGTCCTTTCCGCTACGCCAACACCTTGAACGTCGGCACACCTGAGCATCCCACCCCGCAAGACGGCCAATACTTCCTCGACGACGACGGCAGGCAGTATCTCGTATATGGCGACGTGAACAGCAAAGGCAACTTTATCCGCGAGCTTTCGAAGGACGGACTGACCTACGCGAAAGGCAGCAAGCCCCACTACATCACGACGGCCTACGAGGGGGGCTACATTTATAAATATAAGGGCCTCTACTACTTCTTCTGCTCCAGGAACCATTTCAACAGCCACGACTACACTTTGTGCCTCAGCACATCCAGCAATCTCTTCTCCGGCTGGAGCGAGCCCGAACCCGTGCTCACTTCCGAGAGCCCTGATGCCCTGCTGAACGGCGCCGGTCACAACGGGGAAATCATCACGGACCAGGCTGGCCGCATGTTCATGGTCATGCACTCCCACTGCGAAGGCCTCATACCACGTCGGGGCGACTACCGTCCCAGGCCGATGATTTTGATGGAGTTGAAGGACATCGGCGGCCGCCTGACTTTCGTCGACCATAAGGGCAATCCGACCCAACATCCCTGCTGGATTGTCAACCGACCGCAGTTTTGAGAGTCAACTCGACTCAGTACTCCTAAAATCTTCTATGGGAAAACTCCAGTACTACCATGGTGGTACTGGAGTTTTTCCATGGTAGTACTGCAGTTTCCCCACAGTAGTACTGGCGATGCAGCTGCCTGCGTTTGAAAGGTTGACATTTTTTCCTGCCTCGGATTAAACTTTTCGTCGTTTGGGGCGTCATAATAAGTGGAATGGTTACAAAGAATAAATACATCGCCTCGCTTCTGCTCCTGCTTGCTGCCACCCTGAGTTTCGCACAGCAGAAGCAGGCGATGCTGCTTAACATACGCGGCACAGTCTTCGAGAACGACAAGCTGCAGCCGATGGAGGGGGCGTCTGTGAAGCTCCTGAACGAGCGTGACTCGATGATTGCCGGCGCGGCAACGAAGCAGAACGGGCAGTTCCTGCTGCCCGGGATACCAGCCGCCACCTACACACTACAAGTGTCGTTCATGGGCTTCAAGACACAGAAGTTCAAGCTCAACCTGCCCCAAAGGTCGGGCAACTTCAAGGTGGCCGACGTCATGATGCGCGAGGATGCCACCTTAATGGCAGAAGCCGTGGTGGAAGGCAAACTGCCGGAGATGACGGTCATCGACGACACTGTGGCCTACAACGCTGATGCCTTCAAGCTCCCCGAAGGGTCGATGGTGGAAGACCTCATCAAGAAGCTGCCGGGAATAGTACAGAACGAGAACGGCGGCTTTACTTTCAACGGAAAGAACATCAGTCAGATACTCGTGGATGGCAAGGAGTTCTTCGGCAACAACCAGAATATGGTGCTGCAGAACCTGCCTGCCGAAATCGTCGACAAGGTAAAGGCCTACGACCGGAAGAGCGATATGGCGCGCATCACGGGCATCGACGATGGAAACGAACGAACCGTGCTCGACCTCGCCATCAAGAAGGACCGCAAGAGGGGACTCTTCGGCAGAGCCGACGGCGCATACGGCAGCCACGACCGATACAGCGGCAGTCTCAACATCAACAGCTTCCGAGGAGACCAGAAATTCAGCCTCGTCGGGGGCGGCAACAACACGCGGGGAAACGGCCTGACCGACAATCAAAACCTCGGCACAACCATGAACTGGGAGAACAAGAAAGTGGAGCTGAACGGCAGCATCAACGGCAGATTCAGCCAGAACAGCAGCCACTCGCAGTCGAACTCCCAGAACTTCGAACTCAAGAACTCTGCCTACTCCGCTAACGAGAACCACGGCTCCGGACACAACGGCAACATGGAGTTCCAGTACAAGGTGGAGTGGAAACCCGACTCGACGTGGAACATCCTCTTCCGGCCTTCGTTCAACTACGGCAAGAACCGCAGCGACGGCGGCAACGAGTCTGCCACCTGGAACGACAACCCCTTCCTCCTCTCCCCCACCCCGCTGGCCGACTATCGCGACCTGGCTGCATCCATCGGCGTAAACCACCGCCTTGGCGACAACTGGAACCGCTCTAAGAACATCAACGCCTCTGCCTCCCTCCAGGTCAACAAACGCCTGAAGAAGCCCGGGCGCAACATCACACTCAACCTCGGAGGCGGCTACGGAGACTCCGACAACAGCGGCAACAGCTACTCGCAGACAGACTATTACCTCATCAAGGCTCTCGACGGAGGCGACTCCATCTACCACAAAGTGCAGTACAACCGGGGCTCAAACTACAGCTACAACTTCAACGCACGCCTGAGCTACAGCGAGCCCATCGCCTACCAGACGTTCCTTCAGATCGATTACAACTACCGCTACTCCTATCGCGACAACGACCGCGACGTCCGCTCTATCTTCGATCCGTACAACGACCTGCTCGGCGTCAACGTATACAACTACGACGACTTCTACGACTCCCCTTACGTTGTGCTCGACAAACAACAGTGCAGCTACACGGAGAACATAGGTCAGAACCACGACCTCCGCTTTCAACTGCGCATGAACCGCACCAAGTTCCGCCTCACCATCGGGGCGAACATGCAGCCGCAAATAAGTAAGGTGGACTATCAAAAGGGCCGCATCGACACATTGCTGCGCCGCACGGTCATCAACGCCTCGCCTGTTGTCAACTTCCGATACAACTTCAGCCGTCAGGAACAACTCGAACTCCGATACAACGCCGATACAGGTTGGCCCAACATCACAGACATGATTCCCGACACGCTCAGCGATGCCAACCCGCTCAACATACGTATCGGTAACGCGGAACTCAAGCCGAACTTCACACAGCACATCTCCTTCGACTACCGTAGGGCAGTGCCTGACCTGCAGCGCTCTTTGTCGTTGAACCTTCAGTTCCACACCACGCGCAATGCCACCACTAACCGTACGGAATACAATGAAGTGACGGGCGGCCGCGTCTCCATGCCCGTCAACGTGAACGGCAACTGGAATACGTCCGCGTCCTTTAACTTCAACACGGCCCTGGACAGCAAGAAGCATTGGCGCATAAATACGGACACATGGCTGAGCGGTTCGAAGTCCGTCGGATACCTGTACCGTAGCGAGGACAAAGCCACGGTGGAAAACCACACGCACAGCGGCAACTTCAACGAAAGGCTACGCCTCACCTACCGTCAGGACTGGGAGAGCGGATGGCAGGTGGAGGCAAACCTGAGCGGATTCTTTGGCTACAACCTCAACCGCAGCAATAATGCCACGGCCTCGAACCTCGACCATCACAACTTCAACTACGGCGGCAGCTTCCAGATAACCACGCCTTGGGGCATGACCATCGGCAGCGACATAGAGCAACAGAGCCGCCGCGGATACTCCGACGCTGCTATGAACACGAACCACCTGATATGGAACGGCAGCATCAGCCAACGCTTCCTTCCGGGCAGGCAGCTGACCATAAGCCTCCGTGCAGTTGACATCCTCGACGAACGCGACGATGTGAATCGCTCCGTGAGCGCAGTCAGCCGCACCGACACGCAGAGCGAGATGGTTCGCAGCTACGTCCTGCTCTCGGCTTTCTGGCGTTTCGGACGCTTCGGCGGCCGCGGCATGGGCGGCAGAGAACGCGGTGAAGGCGGACGCGGAGAGGGCGGTCCTCGCGGAGGAGGAGGAGGAGGCCCGCGTGGTGGCGGCGGCTTCGGCGGCGGTGGTGGCGGACGATTTTAACCAAGGTAATCAAAAAAACAGCCACGCCTAGTGGGCAAACCAGGCATGGCTAATTAAGCAACGAGAGGTCGTGTCAAAAGTACCAGACACGACCTCTTTTATTTTTTTATGAAACAAAACCCCGACTTTCCCAAGCCAGGGTTTTGTCATGTCCCAGATTT